>JAYVGE010000386.1:0-2802 GCA_043772515.1 Flavobacterium sp.
CCTTTAAAAACGAAGTAATCTTGAAGTCTCGGAAGAAATATTGCATGGAGAAGGTTAAATCTGAACGAACAATTGAGTTAATTAAAAAGAATACAAGTAGGGACGACCCGGCTCCCTGCACACTATTTACTCAATAAAGCAAAACAATTGATGAGATTACAAGACATCTGAGCTGCTCGCTGTTATTGATCTATTCTTCAATCTAAATTAATTTAAAAAGTCTTTTTTTTCTCAAGGAAAGAGATTTAACTTCTTTTTTTAGCGTAGGAATTTGTTTAGCAATCTCCAGCCATGAATTAACGTCATGTAATGCCTTTTCGAATTTTCCCTCTCGCTCAAATAAATCAGCACGATTTTTTAAAATAGTCATGGATTGATCAGCATCATTACGAGCGCCATTTATGGCAAGGCCAAATTTTTTAATAGCTGAACGGACATCCCCCTTTTTTTCATAGTAAAAACCCCAATTTCCCATGACTGCAGAAGTAATTCTTGGCACATGTAGCTTTAGACTTAATACTTCTGCCTTTTTCAAATAATCATATGATTCTGGCAATTTGTTCAATTTGATAAAAACTGCCGCGATACTATTAAAAAGAATTGCCTTACTTGGTGCACCTAAATTCTCTACATAGAGTCTCTCAGTTTGCTGGTAATAGCGCAAAGCTTTGTTATATTCCTCAAGGCTCAAATAACAGTTACCAAGGATAATTAGGCAATCTGAAACTTCTTTTGAATTCTTAATTCTCTTGAAGTATCGCAAAGCCTGCTTTTGCATGTAAATGGCTTGCTCGAATTTGTGTTGCAATCTGTATATGCTGCTTATATCACTAATGGTTCTTACGTAGTTTATCTTTTCTTTTGCGACCTTCCAATATTTGAGCGCATCTAAAAGACATTTATGTGCCTCATGGTAATTCCCAAGTTGACGATATACTTGAGCTGAGTAAACTGCAATCCTTCCTAATTTACTTGACAGCGACTTATCCAAGGCAACATCGGATGCCAGTCTATAATATTTTAACGCCTTGTTGTAATAACCAATAAAAGCCATAAGAGATCCACATAATATTATAGCATTTAATCGGGAATCTATCAACAACATTTTTGTTGCCCAATCGTCAATTATATCTGGCCATTCTTGAGATTTTGACTCTGATTTTTGGAATTTAGGCTCTATGATTTTTCTTCCCAATGCGACAATTAAATCGTCTGTATCGGTTTGGATAACTTGATATTTTTTGTATTTATCAAAACACTCAATTGTGTTAGGTGATTTATCATGATGTTTTATAAAATAGATCTTTTTAGTTGAGAAACTCAACTTTTCGATTTCTGGAACTATATCAAAAACGTCTGCACAACTGTACCCAAGGATAGCAACATGGTTGTGATTCCCAGTTATGAAGAGCTTTTCTAAAATATTTCTAACAGAAAGTAAATTTCTATTTGTCGTAATCCTTTCAAGGAAAACGCCAAGGCTGGGATAATCCTCAATTGACCCGTGAATTTTTGCCAAAATAACTGAAGACAATCCCTTTTTGAATTTTACTAACTCCTCATACTTATAAATTTTCCTAAACTTAACGCCTTCAGTCTCCAAAGCCTGCTCAACTAGGGTATCAAAGTTGGTTGTAACAATAGTTTTTACAATTCCCATTTGTGCCAATCTCGCGATTATTTTATGCGCATGATTGGGCTCCCCAAGTTTAAAAAATTCTAAAATCTCGTCAATTGAAATTGTAGCCTTGATGCGTTGGACAAATGCTTCAAATGGAAATTTTTGATTTAGAAACAGGAGCTTGTCAGAAGGAGTAAATGGAAGTTTATCTACAATCCTATTAACGATCCATGATACCAATGGTATTCCTGAATTACATGAAATTCCTGCCCCTACAAAGATTCCATACAAATCTTTTGGGTTGTATGTGAAAGTGAATCCTTCGTATTTAAAAGTTTTCAATAGAACCTGTTAAGATTGTTGGGTATCCTTAAACCCTCTTTAACAGTATGGAGTCATTCGGAAGATTAACACCAATCTTGTAAGCAAATGAAACAAGCTCAGCAGTATTCGCACATTTCGTTTTGTCCATTAGCGTCTTTCTATAACTTTCGACAGTAAAAACTTCGAGATGTAGATATGTTGCCATCTCCTTATTAGTCAAACCAAGCTTTATTAACTCTAACACTTGAAATTCTCTCGGAGATAAATTTAAACTTGGAAAGTGATCGGGATACATCACATATTCTTCCATTATTTTCCGAACTAGATCGTTATGACATCCCCCCTCAATCAAAGTCTTTGATATGGCTGCCTCAAGTTCGTCAAAGCCAACATCCTTTAACAAAAACCCATTAACCCCAAGCTTGAGTAAATGAATTATTAAAGTTGCTTCACCAAACATAGTCAGTATGACTACTTTGGTTTTTAACCCTATTTTTTTCACTTCCTTAAAAGTTTCGACACCGTTCATAATTGGCATCTGAACATCAAGGAGCATAAGATCTACGTGTCGTTTCTTAAGAATTTCTAAGGCTTCCACCCCATTTGAAGCCTCCAAAATTGTATAACGATTACTGGATTTCTTTAACGCTTTCGCCAAGGTCTCCCTGAATAGGGTATGATCATCAACCAACAATAGGGTAAGCATAGACAGTGCTTTACAGTATCAATCTCAATAAACCATCGGTGAAAAACAATTTTGAGCGGTGAATAATGCTAAGAAATTCACCAATACCCAAATAGTTGGGTATTGGTGGAAATGAAAAAACGCGGAATATCCTACGAAAGAATTTACAATC
>JAYVGE010000387.1:0-6771 GCA_043772515.1 Flavobacterium sp.
GAAGCTTTTTTTATTTAAACAATTTAAAGATGAGAAAACTAGAAAACAGCGAACTAGAACGAAAAACAGTCAGTGCTTTTAAAGAATCTAAAAAAACACCTCTTATTTTGGTTTTAGACGACATTCGGAGTTTACATAATATTGGCTCTGTATTTAGAACCGCAGATGCTTTTTTGATCGAAAAAATATATCTGTGTGGCATTACAGCAACGCCACCCAACAAAGAAATTCACAAAACTGCTCTTGGCGCAACAGAAACGGTAACTTGGGAGTACAACCAAAATGTACTGGAAGTGATTACGAATTTAAAAAAAGAAAGTATCAGAACTCTTGCCATCGAACAAGTAGAAAGCGCCATTTTTTTACAAGATTTTGAAGTCGAAAAAGACAAAAAATACGCATTGGTTTTTGGCAATGAAGTCTTTGGCGTAGCACAAGATGCCGTAGCGCTTTGCGATGGTTGCATCGAAATTCCTCAATTAGGAACCAAGCATTCGTTGAACATTTCTGTAAGCGCAGGAATAGTTATCTGGGATCTTTTTAAACAATTTAATGATTAATTCGAAAATAAAAAACGAATCCTTATCTAGCGCCCTTCTTTCCTCAGGGGAAAACATTTTTAAGATTATTACAAAGATTCGCTGACTTCCCCCAAACAAGAAGGGAGCGCTTGGGTTATATTGTAATTGGGTTTGTCATTATTTTCTTCTGAATTGTATCTAATATATAAAGATAATCCTCTTGGTTTTTCACAAAATCCTTATCCGAGACATCGATAATCAAAACATTCAGTTCGGTTTGTAATTTTATATAATCGAGATAACCAATATTGATTTTCTCCAGATAATCGGCTTCGATGTTTTGTTCATAACTTCTGCCTCTTTTCTTTATATTTTGCAATAAACGCTCGGTGTTTTGATACAAATAAATATACAAATCAGGCTTTGGCATTTCTTTGTAAATAATATCAAACAGATTGCGATACAAACGGCATTCCTCTTCTGCCAATGTTATTTTGGCAAAAATAAGGGATTTGAAAATATGATAATCGGCTACAATAAAATCGGAAAACAAATCAAATTGCGACAAATCGTCGGTTAATTGTTTGTATCGGTCGGCAAGAAAAGACATCTCTAATGGAAAAGCGTAACGATCTTGGTCTTTATAAAACTTAGGTAAAAAAGGATTATCGGCAAAACCTTCGAGTACCGCTTTGGCATTAAAATCCTGAGCAATCCTAGTTGCCAAAGTGCTTTTTCCTGCTCCGATATTCCCTTCTATAGCAATGTAATTAAAGTGATCTAACGTGATTCTACGCAACGGGCAAACCAGATTCTGCACCGATTTGCAAACACTATCGTCTTGTGAAGCAGCAATCAATTCGAGTACCGTTTTTTTCAAAATTGGATGCACCCAATCTAATTTTAAATCCTGCATAGGCAACAAAACAAACTTCCTGTTTTGCATTAGCGGATGCGGAATTTGAAGTCTTTCGGATTCGATTATTTCTTGATCAAAAGCGATCAAATCGATGTCTATACTCCTAGATTGGTAGCCCAGAGCTCCGCTTCGGATGCGTCCCAATCGTTTTTCTATTTTTAGAACTTGAGACAAAATTCTAGATGCCGAGCTATTACTATGTACCAACAAGGCACAATTGTAGAAGGCATCGCTCTCAAAACCCCACGATGGTGTTTCGTAAAGCATCGAAACTTGTACTACAGCTCCAATTTCCTGATGAATGTATGCTATACAACGCTCTATATTCTCGAGACGATTGCCCTGATTGCTACCTAGCGATAAAACGACTTGATGTTGTGATTTCATATTAAGTACAAATAAACTAAAAGAATTTTAGAAATAACAATATATTTGCAGAGAGTCAGCAGAAAGTTTATCCCCAATTTTTAATTCAAGAAATCTGTAACAATTCGGCACTTTTTGCTACTTATTAAAAAAATACAACTTATGAAATTTTTAGGAAATGTACTCGCTACCATTATTGGTATTTTTGTTTTCTTTATGTTATTTTTCTTCGGAGTTCTTATACTCGGAGCGTTATTTGGCGGTGATTCTGAAGCGGTATCTATAAAAACCAATTCGGTAATTGAGCTTGATCTAAAAGACGTCTCCAATGATTATGCAGGAAAATACAAAGATCCGTGGATGTCCGTTTTCTCAGAAAAAAAAGGCATTGGACTAACCGACGTTATCAATGCTATCGAAGAAGCAAAAACAGATGATGCTATTAAAGGAATTTCGATACTAAACAATGACTCTTCGCTGGGAATGGCACAAAACAAAGCTGTAAGAGACGCTTTGGAAAGCTTTAAAAAATCAGGAAAATTTGTTATGGCGTATGCCAATACCTATTCGCAAAAAGAATATTATTTAAATTCTGTAGCCAACACTATTTATTTGAATCCTGTTGGAGACCTAGATTTTAAAGGACTGTCTACCGAAATCATGTTTTTTAAAGATTTTCAGGAAAAATCGGGTCTAAAAATGGAAGTGATTCGTCACGGGAAATTTAAAAGTGCCGTAGAACCTTTCCTCGAAAATAAAATGAGTGATGCCAACAGAGAACAAACTACAGCTTTATTAAATTCGGTATGGAACACTATTACCAACGACATTGCTATGAGCAGATCTATACCTGTAGCCAAATTGAACGAAATTGCCAACGGTTTACTAGCAAGAACACCCGAAATGGCAAAAGCCCAAAAATTAGTAGACGTTGTTGCTTACGAAGATGTGTATCACGACGCTATTAAAAAAGCATTGAAAGTAACTAAAGACGAAGATTATAACAAAGTATCGATTTCAGACTACACCCAAAAAGTGCTTACAACATCTAAAAGCAATGATGCCACAGATGAAATAGCAATTATTTATGCCCAAGGAGAAATAAAAAGTGGAGAAGGTGATGTTACCGAAATTGGAGAAGGATCGATGCGTCGTTCCTTGCAAGAAGCTAGAAAAAACAAAGACGTAAAAGCGATTGTGCTACGCATAGACAGCCCGGGCGGAAGCGCTTTGACCTCTGATTTGATTTGGAGAGAAGTAGAACTAACCAAAAAAGTAAAGCCAGTAGTGGTTTCTATGGGAAATTATGCTGCTTCGGGTGGGTATTACATTGCTTGTAATGCCAACAAAATTTTTGCAGAAAAAAACACAATTACAGGTTCGATTGGTGTTTTTGGTGTTTTACCCAACTTTAGCACTGCCGCAGAAAAGCTAGGTTTACACTCCGAACAAGTAAAAACTCACGAAAACGCGGCAAGATACAGCCCTTTTGTCCCTTTGGACGAAAAATTTAAAGCGGTTACACTTGAAGGAGTCGAATTTATCTACAATACCTTTGTCACACATGTTGCACAAGGAAGAAAGATGACCTTCGCACAAGTAGATGCTATTGCGCAAGGAAGAGTTTGGACTGGTTCTGACGCTATAAAAATCGGACTTGTCGACAAAATTGGAGGATTGAAAGAGGCTGTCAAAGAAGCTGCTTCAATAGCAAAAACAAACAGCTATCGTACCCAAAACTATCCCGAATACGAAAAGAACTTTAATGATGTTTTGGCAAACTTGCCTTTTGCAAAATCGAAAGAGGCATTTATAAAGGAAGAAATTGGAGAAGAAAACTATAAAATAATGCAACAAGTAAAACGATTTCAATCACAAAAAGGAGTGCAAGCCTTGATGCCATTTGAAATTATTATTCAATAAAAACCATTTATTTTGGAGCACCATAACCCTTTCTGAGTTTTAAACTTAGAAAGGGTTCTTTTTTTGGGACTACCCCTATTCTTTTTTTTGATAACAACCGCCTGAAAAGAGTTAGATAGAATTCTGTGGCAAAAGGTTTTGGTTATGTTTTTTTTCTATATCTGGGTTTCTATTGAAAGAAATTTTTACAAATAATTTTTTGTATAAATTCGTGTCTCCCTTTTTTTCAAAGTAAATACAACAACAATAACCAACGAACTTAAGAGTATAAACGTTATTTTTGTAACAAATACGGCAAGATAATTGCTATTGCATCAATATAAAAAAACAAACTCATGCTAAAGAAAATTTTAAAGATTGTAGGAATCACATTGGGGTTATTGATAGCAATTATGTTTGCTATACCTTATTTTTTCAAAGAAGAAATAAAAACAAAAATTACAGAAGCCATAAACAAAAAAGTGGATGCCAAAGTCCATTTTGCCGATGCCGATTTAAGTTTATTCAAAAACTTTCCCAATGCAACAGTAACACTAGACAAACTAACAATCATAAACAAAGCGCCTTTTGAAGGCGACACATTGGTTTCGCTGGGAGCCTTAAATTTAAAAATGTCGGTAAAAGAGCTTTTTAAAGCAAAGGAGGAGGCCATGACAATTGAGGGTGTTTCGACCAAAGATGGTTTGATAAATGTTATTGTCAATGAAAACGGAATTGCGAATTATGACATTGCTATAAAAGACAAAAACGAAAAAGCAGATGGTAAAAGCGACCCTTTGAACCTTAAAATCAATACTTACAAGATAGAAAATTTTCAAATTCGGTATTTTGATAAAAAGTCGAAAATGAAAATGGTCATCAAGGAGTTGAATCATGAAGGAAGTGGCGATTTTGCTGCGTCAAAACTAGATTTAGACACCAAAACAACGGCTAAAATTTCGTTCGACATGGACAAAATTAACTATATGAAAAACGTAGCTTTGACTTTGGATGCCGTTTTAGGAATCGATCTGGAACAAAACAAATACACTTTCAAAGAAAACAAAGCTTTGATTAACCAATTGCCATTAGAGTTTGATGGTTTTATACAAATGGCAAAAGCGGGACAATTGTACGATTTAAAATTCAAAACCCCTACTTCTTCCTTCAAGAACTTCTTAGGATTAATTCCCGCTGCTTATGCTTCGAATTTAGAGGGAGTAAAAACTACGGGGGAGTTTACCGTAAATGGTTTTGCCAAAGGAATGCTTACCGACACCACCATTCCAAAATTTAACATTGGTATAGCATCCAACAATGGTTCTTTTCAATATCCTAATTTACCAAAATCGGTTAAAAACATAATCATCGACACTAAAATTGTTAATGAAACAGGGACAAGGAACGACACTTACGTAAACTTGGACAAACTCTCTTTTAGCATTGACCAAGATGTGTTTAATGCCAAAGCCAACATCAAAAACATTAGCACCAATGCCTTGGTAGATGCCGCTTTGAAAGGGACTATTAACTTATCCAATCTTTCGAAAGCCTATCCTATAAAACTAGACAAACCTTTGTCTGGAATTCTAAAAGCGGATGTTACCACTAAATTTGACATGGCTTCGGTAGAGAAAAGCCAATACCAAAACATCTACAATGCTGGAACAATGAGTTTGTCTGGTTTTAAATATGTGGATGAAAACGGCAAAACCATGACTATTAGTACTGCTTTGGTTCAGTTCAACCCGAGTCAGGTTAATCTAAAACAATTTAACGCAACTACTGGAAAAAGCGACATTAGTGTAACCGGAATTTTAGAAAATTTCTATGGTTTTATGTTTAGAAAACAAGAATTAAAAGGAAACTTCAATATGAATTCAAATCAAATTGCAGTATCCGATTTTATGACAGCTCCTACTTCTGCAAAAACGGATCCCGAAACCGAAGCAAAAGTTTCGAGCAAAAAAGGGGAGGCAATGAAGATACCTGCTTTTTTAAATTGTACGATTACCGCCAATGCCAAAACAGTTTTGTACGATAACCTAATCTTGAGATCTGTTTCTGGAAAAATGATGATAAAAGACGAAAGAGTGACCTTGCAAAACATAAAAACTTCTATTTTTGGAGGAACAATTGGTCTGAATGGGTCGGTTTCTACAAAAGCAAAAGTCCCTACTTTTGACATGAATTTAGGTTTGAATCAGGTGGATATTGCCCAATCGTTTACGCAACTCGACTTCTTGAAGAAAATTGCACCGATTGCAGGAATCATTAACGGAAAACTAAATTCTACTATAAAACTAAACGGAAATCTAGATGCTACAGCAATGACGCCAAACATCAACTCGATTACTGGTGATTTGTTGGGACAGTTACTTTCGACCACCGTAAATGCCAAAGCATCGCCCTTGTTGACCGCTTTGACTAGTAATGTAAAATTTATGGATTTGAGCAAAGTAAACCTAAACGACATCAAAGCCATTCTTACCTTTAAAGACGGCAAGGTAAACGTAAAACCTTTTGATATTAAATACCAAGATATCAAGGTGACTGTAGGTGGAACGCATGGTTTTGACCAAACAATGAATTACAACTTAAAATTTGATGTTCCTGCCAAATATTTAGGATCAGAAGCCAATGCCGTTTTCGCAAAATTGACTCCAGGCGCTACCGAAAAACTAGAAAACATTCCGGTAAATATGGGTATTACAGGTAATTTTAGCCATCCAAAAATTAGTACCGACATGAAAAGTGCTGTTACCAATTTGACCAAACAAGTTGCCAATCAACAAAAAGACAAGTTGCTAAAAAAAGGCACCTCTGAATTGGATAAATTGTTGAATAGCGGTAAAAAAACAACCTCGGATACTACAAAAACAAATGCCCAAAAAGAAGACATCAAAGCAAAAGCATCTGATTTATTGAACGGACTTTTTAAGAAAAAGAAATAAAAAACCGAGGTATTCAACAACAGGGCAAATGCTTTTAAAAAAAAGTTAGACACGAATTACACCAATTTACACGAATAATTACTTTTTGAATTACACAAATCTTCATAAT
>JAYVGE010000388.1:0-6770 GCA_043772515.1 Flavobacterium sp.
AAACGAAGTACCACTAAAAGCAGGTACCTTTAGCGTCCCAATTACGGT
This sequence comes from Flavobacterium sp., assembly GCA_043772515.1. GTDB lineage: Bacteria > Bacteroidota > Bacteroidia > Flavobacteriales > Flavobacteriaceae > Flavobacterium. The sequence goes on from JAYVGE010000388.1 coordinate 49, forward strand.
CGAAACAGGAAGATTAGGTAACAATACCAAACCTATTGGCGTCTGTATCAATCCGCCTCCACCAACGACAGCATCAATAAATCCAGCAGCAAAAGCAGCAAAACAAAGTAAAATTATAATATAGTCTTCCATTTCAAATCAATTTATCGAGAGCATCGGTGCTATTAATTACAAAAATACAGTTCGTTTTTATTTATTACAATTAAAAATGAAGTAGATTTAATCCCAAAAAGTATATTTTTGCTTTTTAAAATTTTATATAAAAATGGATTCATCGAAAATCATAGAATTAGCCAGTTATACCTTACCAGCAATAATTACGGGACTTGTTGCTTATAATTTTTTTAACTTACATACCAAAAATGAGGAAGGTCGTCGTCGTTATTTATTAAACAAAGAAGCCCAAAAACAGGCCTTACCCTTGCGTTTACAAGCCTACGAACGCATGACATTGTATTTGGAACGCATCAGTTTGTCCAAATTATTAGTTCGAATTACTCCCCTTTCTGAGAATAAAAAGGAGTATGAAAATTTAGTTATTGATCAAATCGAACAAGAATTTGAGCACAATTTGACTCAGCAAATTTATATTTCTGATCAATGCTGGACCATAATTATGACTGCAAAAAATGCTACGATTCAGATGATACGCAAAGCCAATTTGAGTGATCGTGTCGATAATGCCAACAAATTACGAGAAGTAATGCTAAATGATTTATTAGAAAAACAATCTCCGAGTAATGCCGCTTTGGCATACATTAAGAACGAAGTGGGGCAATTGTGGTAGCGTTAAATCATCATTGTTTTAGCTCTGTCATGGTTCAAAACCCTGACAGGGCTAGCGACTTTTGTGTCAAGAAAAATCAATCTTGGTCCACTTAACGAATAGTCTTATTATTCTTTTAATAATCGATTCAATTGAAATTGTTCTTTGTCATCTAAATCAGGTAAAATTCTTTGTAATGAAACCCTCCAATTTCCATTTTTCAATAAAATCCGAATGGAATCTCTTCCAAATTTAGAAAATTGCCACATGTGATGCGTCGTTGCATTGACCAAATTTTTCAAAACAGCATCATTTATCAAATCAAAAGCAATAAGTTTCTCTAAAGCATCTTGTCTGGTCGTTGCCTCATAATTTACAGAGGAATAATTTATAAATTCTTCCATTAAAACTTCTTTATTAACAGTATAATTTTGCGTAGAAAGTGCCAATGACAACCACAATGTTTTTAGGTTAAAATCATTAAACCCAATCCAGTTTTTGGAATTCTCTAAATAACGAAAACGATGTTCTGGAAAATTATTCCACAAATTATACAATGCAATCTCTTGTGTTTCGTAAGATTTGTCGATCAGTAACGACTCGTATTGCAGTCTAAACTCTTCAGGGAATTTATTTAGTGATCCTGCTACAGTTTGCCGAATTTGCACATTATTGGTTTGTAAAGCAAGCTCCAAAAGAGCTACTTTGTCTTCAAATTTTTCGTTTTTTAGTTGCGTAATAATCGCTTCTTTTACAGTATAATACACATCCGATTGCAGTATTTTTTCAAAAAAATATTTTTTTTCCACCAACGGTTTATTTTTTAATTTATCGACTTCAAATTGTATTTTCATTGATTTATTTTTAATCAGCAATTCATTAGCTTCCAATGTATTAAACACATAAGACTCAAGCCATACTTTACTAAATTTAACCCAATTATAATCGGATGTTTTTTTTATTTCGTCAAAGAAATTTTGAGTAGATACTGTCTGAAAAGCATATTTTTTTAAATATTTCTTAACCGCTTTTTTAAAAGCCTTATCTCCTATTTTTTCGTGTAAAACAAACAAAGCCCAAGCTCCCTTTTGGTAAAAACTTAATGAACTGGCCTTGGCATTCAAAACAGGAATGGTATCGGTCCTGGAAGCAAATTTTAATTGTTGTGCTGATTCGTATAATTTGGAATAAAAATAATCTTCTCCATAAATCTCTTTTTCTGCAAGCAAAGCATAATAGGTTGCAAATCCTTCCTGAAGCCAATGATGCTGACCATTTTCTGCCGTGATTAAGTTGCCAAACCAATGGTGCGCCAATTCATGCGCATTGATATTGGTATAATTTCGATCTTCAAAACCTATAGAATCGACCACATATCGGGTAGAAAAAAGTGTTGCAGTCGTGTTTTCCATACCTGCATACAAAAAATCCCGAACGGGTGCTTGCCGGTATATTTTCCAAGGATATTGTATTCCTATTACCTTTTCTAAACCATCAAATAATTGTTTAGAATAACGGTAAGTTGCTTCGAATTTGGATGTATCTTCGGACTCAAAATACATTTCTAAAGGAATTCCAGAATTTGAGATTACTACTTTCTTGTTCAATTTTCCAATGGTAAGCATTAATAAATAAGAACTCATTGGTTTTTGCATTTGGTAGTTCCAAGTTTTTAAATCCCCATTAACAGTACTGTTTTTCAAGATTCCGTTAGAAATTACCTGATAATTTTTGTTGAATGTAACATTCAAATTAAAAATAACCTTTTCATTCACATCATCAAAACTCGGAAACCAATTGCTGGTAAATCGACCTTGCCCTTGCGTCCAGATTTGTCCCTTGCTCACACTCGGGAAATCATTTTTGAAAGTACCAACAAAATACATTGCCTGTTTTGGATTTGCCGAATAGCTAAAAGCGAGTATGTTTTTCCCTTTTTTAAACGGAAAAATCAATTGCAATTGCTTATTGGTATTCAAAAATCGCATGTCATTCCCATTTACTTTCAAATTAGAAAACACCATATTTTGTGCATCAATTTTAATCGTGTCAATTGGCTTTAAAACTTGAAAATCATAAATTACGTCACCCGAAACTGTTTTTTCAATCGAATTAATCGTGATTTTTCCTATAACGGATTTGAAATTTACGAATTGCGTTTGTTGAGCAAATGAAAAGGCAGATAAAAAAAGAAAGAGGTATTTCATTAAAATAGAATTTTAAACTTCCAAAACCAAAGTTACAAAGGTTTGCCCAACAATAGTAGTTAATTTATAAATTCACATCCAAAAAAAAAACAGTTAGGGTATCTTAAAAACAACAAAATAACTTCGCCAATTCTGTACCATTTATTTCTTAACAGACCCTTCCTTAGAAACGCATCTTGAGAGGAGTTACCATGTAAAAATCTACTGAAGCTACCTGCAGTTTTTTACGCAGATTTTTGTAACCTCAGCAGATTAGTGTATTTATTTAAAAAAGAAAAATTGGGTATAGCATGGCTATAGTTTATTTTTATTTTGAAAAGAAAAGAAAAAAGAATGTTTTATTACGGTAAATTCTAGTCTTAAATGGTATAATTATCTTTGTACAGAACTAAATAGATGTAGAGTCAATTATTTTTTTTAGTTGATTTAGTAAAAAATCATTTTTAGCTTCTTTTCCTATTTGCTTCAGAAAAGTACTATAAGACAAGAATACATTTCTAAAAGCCCCCATAACACTTTTGATATTTTCCTTATTTTTTCCTTTTGAATGAAGTATAGCAATCAAAAAACAAATCGTTCCAGTGTACATGCTTTTGGCGTTTTTATAATCTTTCAACTCCAAATAAGTATTTGATAAATTGGTGTAGGATATAACCATTATTTGTACCAAAGGAATAAATTTTAGGTTCTGAAAACCATTATTTTTTAATACTTCGGCTCTTGCCAAAGCTTCTAAATATCCCATCAAGGCGAGATCATAATTTCCATCATTAAAATATTGATTGGCTATTGTTGTTTTAACTTTCCAAGCTAACTCAACGTGTTTTACACATGCTTCACTCATTTTTTTAGATTTAGATTTGCAAAATCCCAATTTATAATTTCCCAAAAACCATCGATAAATTTAGGGCGTGCGTTTCTGTGATCTATATAATAAGCATGCTCCCAAACATCTAGGGTTAATACAGGTTTTTTGTTATAAAGTAATGGTGTATTGGCATCTTTTAAAGCAACTATTTCTAGTTTCCCGTCTAGGTCTTGCACAAGCCAAGTCCATCCTGAACCAAATAATTTTGTGGCTTTTTCTGAAAATTCACTTTTGAAATTATCAAAACCTCCAAAATCTCTCGTTAGTAAATCATCAATTTCCCCAATCGATTTTCCACCGCTATTGGGACTCAAACATTTCCAATAAAAATCATGGTTATAGTGCTGTGCAGCATTATTAAACAAGACTGGTTGTTTTTCTTTGACACTCCAATCGATAATCTCTTCTATCGATTTTGTTTCCAATTGTGTATCTTTTATCAGATTATTCAAATTGGTTACATAGGTCAAATGATGTTTTCCGTGATGATAGTCAAAACCTTCTTCGGTAATTATCGGAGCTAATTCATTTTTGTCATAAGGCAATTCTGGCAGTTGATACATGGTCGTTTTTTTATATGTTTTTAGATTAACAAAAATATAAATTTAGTTTTAACTAAAAAATATTTTTATCACAATTTATTATTTTATTATAATCGTCTTGATTACAACTATTGCGAGAAGAAAACAAATAGAATTATCAAAAAAAAACAGGTAAAATCACGTATAGTCAGAATTATGTAATACCATCCTATATTTTCTAAATAGTCCAAAAGGTTTTGGTATAATGCCGATATAGTATAAAAATATTACAATATTTATTGGACTATATTGAATACATAATCGGTATAACACAATATCTTTGAGGAAATTGATCACAAAAAAAATATTATGAAAAATTACAATTTAAAACTTAGTTTTCGAAGGTGGTGGAATTTGGGGAATTGCCTATTTAGGGATGATTAAAGAGCATTAAATAATAATGGTCAAGTTGCATTTATAACTGGGTGCACGACAAATTGCATTTTATTGATTCTTTGTTTTGAATTTAGCTTTAGAATTTCTTAGATTCTCGTATTCACGTAAGGGATAGAAGCTCATTACCATGTAATACGTATAGCCCGACAGCATTGGGCAAAGGGGGCGACTCGTACGAATGTAGCTTTGTCCCCTTTGTTCAATGGTGGCACGCCCAAATGAAAATTAGTTTTAGAGTCTGATTTTTTTAAATGCAATTTGTCGTGCACCCTTTATAACTTGAATCCGCCTACTATATAAAAATTTAATTTTCTAGCATCTCCTAATCAAATTGCAAATTACCCTCACCTAATATAAAATCAGCAATAAAACTTGAATCTCCCCAGTAAAAATGAATATAGGAAGCCATTACATTCCTCAATTTATAAATTGGAGTTTGCACTTCAATACCTTTAGCATTAAAAACATTCCCTATAGTTGGTAGATTTTCGTTTTCAACAGCAGTAGAATAATGAAACTCGTGTCCTTTGATTATTTTATTATCAAGTTGTACTTCTCTATACCCCAAAGAAAGTTTAGCCTTTTCCATCGAAGTTGCGATAGGCAAAAAACCTGCCATTGGGTATCCGATTCCGTCAGCATTGGTAATCTGATTTCCTAAATACATCATTCCTCCACATTCGGCAATTACTTTTCCTCCATTAGAACAAAAATCAAGGATAGATTTGCGCATAGATGTGTTTTGGGTCAATTGATCCAAATGCAATTCTGGATAGCCGCCCGCTAGATACAACAGATCCGCTTGAGGCATAACAGCATCATTGAGCGGACTAAAATAAATTACCTCCCCTAAACGCTCCAATGCTTTAATATTTTCAAAATAAGTAAAATTAAAAGCATCGTCCTGTGCCACTACTATTTTATAACCATTTGAATTTTGTTTACTCTGCAACTTTACATTAACTGCTGCCTCTTCAACTAAAATTGCATCTTTTTCAGTATTCCCAAATGATTCACACAATGCTAACAAACGGTTAACATCAATGAATTTAGCTAAATGTTGAGCTGCGTTTTCGATTACAGTTTCATAATCGTTATCTGATGAAATAGCCAATCCCAAATGACGAGAAGGAATTGAAATGCCATCATTACTGGGGACATAACCCAAAGCCTCGATGCCAAAGTCATCACAAGCATCTTTCAAAAAAGAATAATGACTCTCAGTATTTACAAAATTGAAGATGACACCCGCAATTTTAACATTCGGATTAAAATTTTTCAATCCAAACAATAATGGCGCCACACTATAAGCCATCGCCTTAGCATTTACCACCAAAATAACAGGAACATCTAATAACATTGCAATTTCGGCACTGCTGCCCTGCATTCGATTTGCCCCATCAAAAAGCCCCATCACTCCTTCTATTATCGAAATATCGGCTTCTTTACTATATCGGTTATATAACTCTTTCACATGACTTTCACTCATCATATAGGTATCCAAATTGATACTCACTTGATGCGCAGCTCTCGTATGGTGCTTGGTATCAATATAATCAGGACCACATTTAAAAGGCTGTACTTTATGCCCTTGATTTTTCAATAACCGCAGTAACCCCAACGTGATGGTCGTTTTACCTGAATTACTTGATGGTGCAGCTATAAGGAATTTTGGTTTCATGGGACAAATATAATACAAATTGGGCTTGGCTTCGACAAGCTCAGCCACCGGGAAAATGACAGGCTCTGCCTCTGCATTTTGCAACTGATTTATTTCCTCAGAATGGGAATGGTGATTATATTTTCGGTGGCTGAGCCTGTCGTTTTTTTTTGTTTTTTTTCGGTGGCTGAGCTTGTCGAAGCCTGACGTTCCCCCCCGGTAGCTGAGCCTGTCGTTTTTTTTT
>JAYVGE010000389.1:0-6756 GCA_043772515.1 Flavobacterium sp.
TGATTTTAAATTTTATGATAATTTCATCCGGTTTTCGACTGCGCTCGACTTGACGAAAGTCTTAAGGAAACGACATTGATTAATATATTTTTTATTTTGGTAATTTGCTTAAATCCATATACAAAACATTCCAACGATGTCCGTCTAAATCTGCAAAACCACAACCATACATCCATCCTTGATTTTCGGCAGGTTTAGCAAAGAGATTTCCTCCTGCTTCGCGTACTTTATTTGCCAATTCATCTACTTCTTCTCTGCTCTCTGCATCAATTGAAATTAAAATTTCGGAACTTGTAGCAGTATCTGTTACGTTATTTTGAATACAACCTGCAAATTGTACTTCTTCAAAAAGCATTACTACAAAATTAGCTTCTCCGACCAACATACACGTTGAAGTTATTGTGCTGTGTTGTTCATTAAAAGAAAACCCTATTTTGGTAAAGAACACTTTCGATTTATCTATATTTTTTACGGGTAAATTAAGCCATATTTTTTTTGTCATACCAACTGTATTTAAATTATAAATTTTCTACATACTTTTTGAAATTATCTAAAATAGCTTGCCATCCTTGCTGCTGTAACACTTCTGGATTTTCTGTCTCAGGGTCAAAACTCTCGAATACGGTTACCCCAATTGGAGCTGCTGTAAAACTAATTGCTACCTTTCTTCCATCGGCCATTACATACTTAATAGCTTTATTTTGCTCTACCAAAGTATATTCTCCTTCAAAGTCGAAATGCATTGTTCCGTCTTTGGAAGCCATCGCATATTTGAATTTTCCACCTACTTGTAGCTTATTTTCGGCGTAGGGAGTATGCCAATCATCTGATGCATTATTCCATTTGGTAATATGTTCTGGTGTTGTCCAACATTCCCAAATCGTTCCTATTGGAGCGTTAACGTTAGTTTGCACTGTTATCATTATTTTTGATCTAAAGTATTTTAAAAATCACGTAATAGCTTACTGTCATTTGACTTTCATCCATAAAGAAAATCTCGCAATGATGATGATCCAAATCCAAAAAAGCATCGATGATACATCCAACCATAATCTCTGTTTTCCATATATTCTGAACCTCCAGCTTTTACAACATTTGCTATCATTTCTTGACTATTTTTCGACTTTATACTGATATTAAAATCAGCACCTCAGTGGTAGTACGCGCATCACAAATTGCTTTATGACTAAACATTTATAATCCAACATTAAAAAACTTTTATCGCCAATGATCATACAAGCTGCTTTGTCATCTGTAAATTTAGTATTGAACGAGAAACCCAATTAGTAAAAAATTGCATGGATTTATGCAACTCTTTTACAGAAAGATTTAAGAAAATTTTTGTTTCCATTTTTCCATAAAATTACAAATAATATGAAATAAAACTCATCTTTACCCATAAAAAAACCTGCTCGAATTACCGAACAGGTTCTAGAAATATTTTTAATTAAAACTTAAGAAGCGATCTCCAAACGTTTCAATAAATTTTTATTCAATGTTTCTTTGGCGTATTCCATATCGATTTCTAACTTTTTATCATCAGAACTTGGCAATTCATACATCGCATCGGTTAGGATCGCTTCGCATAACGAACGCAATCCACGAGCACCCAATTTGTATTCTAACGCTTTTTCTACAATAAAATCTAACGCTTCATCTGTAATAGTAAATTCTACCTCATCCATCAAAAATAATTTTTGATATTGCTTGATTAAAGCATTTTTAGGCTGCGTCAAAATCGCACGCAAGGTTTCTCTGTCTAAAGGATCCATGTGTGTCAAAACTGGCAAACGCCCAATGATTTCAGGAATTAATCCAAAATCCTTGATGTCTTTTGGGATAATATATTGCAACAAATTGTCTTTATCAATATTATCGACATTTTTTGATGTTGAATACCCCACTGCTTGACGGTTCAAACGTTTAGAAATAATACGCTCTACTCCATCAAAAGCACCTCCGGCAATAAACAAAATGTTCTGGGTGTTGACCTCAACAAATTTTTGGTCTGGATGCTTACGACCTCCTTTTGGTGGTACATTTACAACTGTTCCTTCTAATAATTTCAATAACGCTTGTTGCACTCCTTCTCCCGAAACATCACGCGTGATAGATGGATTGTCGCTCTTACGGGCAATTTTATCGATTTCGTCGATAAAAACAATTCCTCTTTCGGCTTTGGCTACATCATAATCGGCCGCTTGCAAAAGACGTGTCAAAATACTCTCAACATCTTCTCCTACGTAACCAGCTTCGGTAAGCACCGTTGCGTCTACAATAGCAAGAGGCACATCCAACATTTTGGCTATGGTTTTTGCCACCAATGTTTTTCCTGTTCCCGTTTGCCCTACCATGATGATATTGCTTTTTTCAATCTCTACTTCATCGTCTAATTGCTGTTGCATCAAACGTTTGTAGTGATTGTAAACCGCCACAGACATTACTTTCTTGGTTTGATCCTGACCAATAACATATTGATCTAGGAAAGCCCTGATTTCTTTTGGTTTCTTTAATATTAAATCGCCAACTAGTTTAGAACCTCCGTTTGATTTTAATTCTTCCAGAACAATTCCGTGTGCTTGTTCGATACATTTATCACAAATGTGAGCGTCGATTCCTGCAATGAGTAAACTGGTTTCTGGTTTTTTCCTTCCGCAGAAGGAACATTGTAATACTTGTTTTGCCATCTTTTTTGAAGCCCCTCCCCAGCCCTCCCCAAAAGGGAGGGAGCGAGAAACTATACTATAAATTAATAATTAAATCTAATCGTCAATCATGATTAAATTCCCCCTTCGGGGGTTAGGGGGCTATCTTCTCAACACTTCGTCAATCATTCCGTATTCCTTAGCTTCATCGGCAATCATCCAATAATCACGCTCGCTATCTTGGTGTACTTTATCGAAAGTCTGTCCCGAATGCTGCGATATAATTTGGTATAATTCGTCTTTTAATTTCAACATTTCACGTAAATTGATTTCCATATCAGTCGCAACACCTTGCGCTCCGCCAGATGGTTGATGAATCATAACACGAGAATGTGGCAAAGCAGAACGTTTTCCTGCAGCACCTGCACACAAAAGAACAGCCCCCATAGAAGCGGCCATTCCGGTACAAATTGTTGCTACGTCTGGTTTGATGTATTGCATCGTATCGTAAATTCCTAATCCTGCATAAACACTTCCCCCAGGCGAATTCAAATAAATCTGAATGTCTTTTGAAGCATCGGCACTTTCTAGAAATAATAATTGTGCTTGAACGATATTTGCAATTTGATCATCAATTCCTGTACCTAGGAAAATAATTCTATCCATCATCAATCTCGAAAAAACATCCAATTGAGAAATATTCAATTGACGCTCTTCTATAATATAAGGAGTCATATTGGTCGGATTCATGGCCGCTACAATTTTGTCGTAGTACATCGCATTTACTCCTTGGTGCTTTGTTGCAAATTTTTTAAATTCTTTACCGTAGTTCATATTTTTAAAGTTATGAGTTATAAATTATACGTTTGAGCCTTTTCTTTCTACTATTTTTTTATTGTTTACTCTTTTAGAGCAAAGGTCGTACCTTTTTACAAAGGATGTCAATATGTCTACTTTTTAGCCCAGATAGTAGTGAAAAGCTTTTTTTAAAAGGACAACTCTTTTTTGTTGGTAAAAAAAAGCGACCAAAGGAAGCTCTTTTTTTACCTTACAAAAAAAGGCAGTCCTAAAAAAACTTGTAACGAATAACTGGAATTGCTCCTAAAAAAAACACTTCCGAATAGATTCAAACAAAAGAGCGTCAAAAAAAAATCTTTTGACGCTCAAATATACTTATTTTTTTAAGAATTATTCTCCGTAAGAAGCAGCAATAAATTCATCGTAAGTTACTTCTTTTGTTGTTGGATTTGCTTTTTCTTTAAACAAGTCTAACAATTTTTCTGCTACCACTTGGTCAGAAAGCTTTTTTACTTCGTCTTGGTTCGACAAAACTCTTGCTACAATTCCTTGCACCTCTGCATCTGTAGGATTTGTTTGTCCGAATTGTGCCATTTGCTGACGTATGTTTTTGGTGGTAAAGTTTTTCAAATCTTCAAAAGTAATTTGAATATTGCTTTGCGCCATCGCTCTACCTTCGATCAACTGAAAACGCAATCCTCTTTCAGATCGTGTATATTCTACGATTGCTTCTTCTGGAGTCAATTGCTTTTCTCCAACCGTTTGCAACCATTTGATCAAAAATTCTGAAGGTAAATCGAATTTTGTACTTTCGATTAAAAAATCTTGAACATCTGCCAATAATTTTTGATCTGCTTGTTGCGCAAATTGAGATTCTGCATCTTCTTTTATTTTTGCTTTCAATTCTTCTAATGAAGCTACATTTCCAGCACCAAAAAGTTTATCAAACAATTCTTGGTTCAATTCTGCCAATTCTGCTCCGTTGATGGCTTCGATAGTAAAAGTTACATCAGCATCTAACCCATGAACATCATCGTGCCCTACTTTCAAATAATCCATCAATTGGTGATCATCTTCAAATAAACCTTTAGTATTTACAGTGACTACGTCACCTACTTTTTTACCGATAAATTGATCCGCAGTTGCTTTATCTTTAAAAATTGCCAAAGCAATAGTAGTTGTATTGTTAATTCCTTCTGCTTCGTTGGCAAAAGTTCCTGCAATATCTGAGTCAGCCACCACAACTTCTTGAGGAATTGCAGTACCAAATTGTTTTTGAATGCGTTCTACTTGACCGTCGATCATTTTATCATCGGCAGTAACTACATACTTTACGATTTCGTTTTTGGCCTCTAAATCTAATTCGAAATTTGGAACCAAACCAATTTCATATTCAAAAACTAATTCCTCGTTATCCCAAGAAAAAGCATCGTTTACTTTAGGAAGTGGCGTACCCAAAAGATTCAAACGCTCCGACTGTATAAAACGCTCCAAAGCCAAATCTACCACTTTAGTAATTTCTTCTTGTTTAATAGCTTTGCCATATTGTTTTTCAACAAGGTCTTTAGGCACAGCCCCTTTTCTAAAACCTTTTACGGTTGCCAAAGGCATTTTTTCGTTTATTCTTTTGGCAACTTGTCCTTTGTAATCCATGTGAACAACAGTCATTACTATCGTTTCATTCACAGCGTCTATTGCTATTCTTTTGATATCCATCTTCTTCTTTAATTTACATAATAAAATTGGATTGCAAAATTATGAAATTTTCGCAACCCAAACAAGTATTTTATTCACGATCACGAAGCCTCGAATCGGGAATTATTTTACGTATAAATCTAAAATCTTCAGGGCGAGACCGCATTAGAAAAAGAGACCTATGCAACATTCCGCTCATTCGGTCTCTTTCCCTAATGCGGTCGGGCTATTTGCGCTACTTCGGTAGCCAGCGTCTATCCCTCTCGCTACCGTAAAACGAGATATTTAGTACATTGAATAACACTCAAACTAAAAATTCGTGCCAATCTGCGTCATCTGTCTGCCATTCACGCCAGATTAATCATGCCAGATTAATCATGGCAGCAAACTATTTATTAAAACTCAAAACAGAAACCACATCTCCAACCGAAACACTACCCAATCCCAGTCCAATCACATTTTGACCAAACAACACTTTATTCCCGAAATTCCTATACTTAGCCAATGTTTTCAAGGGATCTTTTCCAGAAACCACTCCTTTCTCTTGATCAACAGTCGTCATCACACAACGGTCGCAAGGTTTTACACCCACAAAAGAAACGTTTCCAATACTAAACCCCCTCCAAGTATCTTCTTCAAAAGGGGCTCCATTGGTAAAAACAAAATTCGGTCGGAAGCGATTCATCGGAAGCTGCACTTCCAATCGTCCATTCAAATCATCTAAAGAAGCTTGTCCAATGATCAAAAAAGGATACCCATCCGAAAACGAATTAATTTCGACTCCCGTTATCGCATAATTAGGATCTAACTTTCGTTCGCTATCCTGTGGCATATACACCAAACGCACCGAAACTCCCAATTGTTTTGTAAACCAATCTGTAGCTGTTCTACTTATTTCAAAAGCGTCAATAAGGTCATCCCAAAGCGTAACTTTAATTTTAGTCTCTTCATCCTCAAAAACAGGACGAAGCGGTATGTCGATAGATTCCAAATGCGCTCTATGTGTAATCCTCAAAAACGCTCCAACAATCTCCGGCTTAAAAAGTGCCAATTCAGGATGTTCCCGTTGCGACAAAAACCGCCCGTAATCATCTATCAACAACCAACGACGATCTAATTCCAGACCACGATCTGTAACTTTGGATTCCTGCAATTGAATACCGCCTAACGATTTTACAGGATAAACCCAGATTTCTGAAAGTTGCAACATAGTTTTACTTTTTTTCAAATCTACAATAAACAAAATTCTGAATCGTTTCAAAAGGCGTTTCATGGTCTTCATAAAAACCTTCTACTTTTTGAAACCCATCTTTAAATGTATTTTCTAAATCAGCAATCGAATTTTTCCTGATTTCCAAACCACTACATTTTAAAGGGCCATTGCCCGAAAAGGTAGCTATAATCAAATAATCACTCACGGAGTCTTGCACTAATGCCTGATACTTTTCTATTTTAGCTTCTTCGGTAAGAAAATGAAAAGTTGCTCTGTCGTGCCAAATAGCATATTTTTCGATGGGCTGAAATTCGGTTATATCCGAAACAATCCATTTTACTTTTTCTGCCAATTTACCTAATCGCATTTTGGCTTTTTCGATCGCTTTTTCCGAAATATCCAAAA
>JAYVGE010000390.1:0-2786 GCA_043772515.1 Flavobacterium sp.
TCACAAAATAGTGAGGCATTTTGTTTAATTATAAAATAAAAAAATATGTATAAAGAATTAGAAAAGTTTACAGTAAAAGGAGATTTTACTTTCACACAAGACGATAGTTTAGAAACAGTATGTAATGCATCAGAAACAGGGAGTGGTATATTCCTAGTTTATGCTGTAGGTACTGATGCCAAAGAATTAATCATGGTGAGTTCTACTGGAACAGTACAAAATGATGGAACATTAAAAAGCAAAAATGGGGGCTTGAATGACAAAATTGTAAATGGTCATCAATTTGCAAAAACAGGAAGAAAATATTCTTGGCCTGCACAAATGAAAATCGAAAACATCGACCGATTAGAAGTACTTTGGTTCGAAACTTTCAATGCCGATACAAAATCAATTCCAACTGCTGTTGAAGGACAAATTTTGCAAAACTTCCTTGATGAAACTGGTAAATTGCCAAGATGGAATGTTGCTTTCTAGTACAAAAAAATAGAAAAAAAATACGTAATTGTGTTTAACCTCGGATCAAAAAAACTTCCGAGGTTTTTTATTTTTTTGTATTATAATTTCTTTTCTAAATGTATTTTAGTAAATGTTTCAAAATAGATTGTATAATTACTTCACTATGTTTCTATTTATATAGGAATTTCGTAAACTCCGTTGTTCTCGTTCTTTTGCCCTTGCAAGGAAGAAACAATCAGGTTAAAAATATTTGAATAGGTCAGCTATTTAAAGCCAATGTTCTGGTCACTCATCCTTTCCTCAAAGGATGTCGTCTTGATTGCCACGTTCCTCGCAAGACCAAAATATCTTCTAATTTTGTGTGCTTTATTTTAATTCAATGTCAAGGCTCCGAGAATTTCTTCGAACATAAATGGTCCACCTGGATAATTGGCGGTATAGTCTAAATTCATCCAAACTTGACCACGTTCATCAATATGATAATGCAATTGTTTTTTGTTACTTTCAGTAATAAATAAAACGTTCTTTATGAGGTAGTTAACCTTTTCTAAATCAATTAAAGATCCAATCAAAATTTCGGGATAAATATGTCCTTTTGTATGAATTAGTCGAGGGGTGCCTCCGATTGCTCTTACACTAGCTGCCATCAAAATCGAATGGTCGTCGCAATCTCCCGAAAAATAAAGTAAGGATTCGCTTGCGGTAGCTATATAATCGCCTTCTTTGGGATCGTTTACATAATTCCAACGTTTATTTATTTCTTTAAAAACAGCAAAGCATTGTAGTATCGTTCTGTAATCAGAATAGCCTCTAACGTCTTTAAAATGTTTTGAAGTGGCCATAATTGCAAAATTCCGAACCTTGGGGTTTTGATATTCAATAGCCTTAAGTATCTTTGATTTATTAGGAAAAGGAAGTAATTTTGAAATTATAATATCTTGAGGGTAGGCATTGTCCGACATGGTGTAAACCAACGAATTGTAATCTTCAAAAACACTATCAAAACCATAATTACCAATCACACTTCCGTAGATTAACACTATCAAATAGAGTGCTATACAAATAATAATAAGCGTTCGCAGTGTCATTAATAGGTACTGTATGGCAACCAATAGTAGTATAAAAAGCAGAATGCGATCTAAATTGAAAACCCAATTTAAGTCGATAAAATTTTGGTGTAGAATTATAAAAACGGGAAAAGTAATCAATAAACTCAAGAAAAAAACAATAACGTTGTCCCAAGGCTTTTTAACCCGAAGTTTAGTTTTTATTTTTTGAAAATCAATTTTGTTTGTTTTTATCATAGCACCAAAAAAGACAATACCTATACTGTTTTTACAATTTTAGTAAAAGTACTTTTTTTATCAATAATACCTAGTTCAAATAATTGATTTTGAACATTGTTTAACGATTCTTTATCAATGTTTTTTGAAGCCCATTCGGTTATCGATAACCAATCTTGAATATCTTCTTTTTTTTGATGGAATTGCTCTGCCAATATGTTCTCTATATTTGAGATTTCTTTAAAATGAAGTGTTGTATGATTAATAATTCGAAGTATTTTGGAAATAATTTCAGAATCATTTTTAAGTATTTCATCGCGAACCGCTATCACAAAACTCGGCCAAGGCGTTGGGCAATCGGCAATTCGTCTAAAAATACCTTTGTCAACCAAGGGTTTGGTCATAAAACGCTCCCACATAAAATAATCGGACGTTCCGTTGGTCAAGGCATCGACCGCCCCATCAATCGTATTTACTACTTCAAATTGTAGCCCATCGGTTTTCCAACCTTGATTGTTGGCATTGACAAATGCCATCAATTGAGATCCAGAACCCAGACGAGAAATAGCAGCTTTGGTGTTTTCTAAATCGGATAAAGAATTATAATTCGAGTTGGCGGCCACATGAATACCCCAAATTAGGGGACTTTCTACATAAAGTTGTACAATTTTGCATGGGTTTCCTGCAATAATATCTTTTACAATTCCTTCGGTTAGTATTACAGTAATATCGGTTTCGCTATTTCGTAGCATTTGACACATTTTGCCAGTTCCTTCGGGAACATTTGTCCATTGTAGATTGATATTTTCTTTTTCAAAATCGCCATTTTCTATAGCTAACTGCCAAGGTAAATTAAAGTGTTCGGGAACTCCTGCAATTTTTATTGTTGTCATAAGATAAAATTTAAACACGAATTGCACTAATTTACACTAATTATATACGTGATTTTTCGTGTTGAATTACGCTAATTTAGACTTAATGGTTTGTGTAATTTTTTACAATACTATTTCCAATGTCGTTTTCTTAAGAAATTAAAAGTAAGTACAG
>JAYVGE010000391.1:0-6729 GCA_043772515.1 Flavobacterium sp.
TTTGAAACAGATACTTATAATTAAAAAAGTATTTATTTGTTTTTTATCGAAGCTTCCAGGTTTTTTTCGATAGTATGTCCAGGTCGAGACCATTTTGGTTTTTCTCCTAGAGTTTGAAATTGAGAATCTACAGCTTCAACGGTAGCTGGTTGAGATACTTTTGTAAATGGTTTTTGAGGGTTTAAACCTAGCATTTCAAACATTTTCATATCTTCATTTACGTCTGGATTGGGCGTTGTCAATAACTTATCACCAGCAAAAATAGAGTTGGCGCCAGCAAAGAAGCACATGGCTTGTCCTTCTCGACTCATATTCATTCTACCAGCTGATAAACGCACTTGAGTTTCTGGCATAATGATTCTTGTTGTTGCAACCATTCGAATCATTTCCCAAATTTCTACTGGTTTCTCTTCTTCCATCGGGGTTCCTTCAACAGCAACAAGCGCATTGATGGGCACCGATTCTGGTTGTGGATTTAAAGTTGAAAGTGCCACTAGCATTCCTGCTCTGTCTTCGATACTTTCTCCCATTCCTATAATTCCGCCACTACAAACAGTTACATTTGTTTTGCGAACGTTTTCGATGGTTTGCAAACGGTCTTCAAAACCACGAGTCGAAATTACTTCTTTGTAATATTCTTCGGAAGTGTCTAGGTTGTGATTATAAGCATACAAGCCAGCCTCTGCCAAACGATGTGCTTGGTTTTCGGTAATCATTCCAAGAGTGCAACACACTTCCATGTCGAGTTTGTTTATCGTTCGTACCATTTCAAGTACTTGATCAAATTCGGGGCCATCTTTTACATTTCTCCAAGCTGCTCCCATACATACGCGAGAAGAACCACTTGATTTGGCGCGCAAAGCTTGTGCTTTTACTTGACTAACCGACATCAAATCATTGCCTTCGACCGAGGTGTGATATCTTGCTGCTTGAGGGCAATACCCGCAATCTTCAGGACATCCTCCTGTTTTTATAGATAACAAAGTCGAAACTTGCACCACATTTGGATCATGGTGTTCTCTATGAATAGAAGCTGCTTCGTAAAGCAAATCCATCATCGGTTTATTATATACAGCGATAATTTCGTCTTTTGTCCAGTCGTGTTTTGTAATGCTCATTGATGCAATTTTTTAATGCTTCAAAAGTAGACAAATAGATTTAAACAAGCAATGGTGTAGCAAGTAAAACACCGCATTCGTTTTTTTTTAAATTAGGGAGACGAGAATTACATAAATTTACACGAAAATTATTTGTTCAAGTTTGCTTTGTCAATTCGTCTTCAAGGCTCGGGACAGAAATTCTTAAAACGGATAAAGTTTGTGAAATTAAAAATTGAATCTTAATTTTGTGAAAATTCTATCTAACTTTTTTCTAAAATCCTTTTTTTTCTGCGTTTTGGCTTTAGCCAATCCGTGTCATCCGCGTTCCATTGTCAAGGCTTTTCTTGGTTGAGAACTCTTTGTAAAAGTCCCAAATCCACTTTCTTTAAATTCGTGGAGAAAATTTCAAAAGCGAATGCTCTACAAGTAAAATAAGTTGTCCTAATTTTTCTGGGCACATCAATTAATCGGCGACAAATCGATTGTTCCAATACAGCATTAATAGCATGGTAACGATTACTGAAGAGGCGATTCCTTCAAAAAATAAACAAATACTATAGGTGGCTATAGATGGATTCCCTCCAAACAAAAAGGTTTGCGAGAGCGATTGCACATAGGCATCGCCTCCTTTTAGGTAACTGTAAATAATGAGTCCTAAAACACTTAAAGTTACACCAACAAGCGAGGTAATCATCGAGGAGACAACATTGGGAGCGAACGCTGTTTGACCTTGAGCAATTTTTGTTTCGATAGTTTTGTTTACGAAGTAAAAAACAATCAGAACATTCAGGAGGCGCAAATAAAAAACTGCTGCAAAACCAATAAAATCGATTAGTAAAAAATAAAAACCAATTCCAATAAAAATAAAAATACCATTTTTGAATTCATCATTAATTTTCATACGTTAAAGTTAAAAGGTTATAAAAATAAAAGCTATGATTTTTTTAAAAAAAAAACTTAATCGGATACGAAGTGATTGTTCCAATATAGCATTAATGATAGCGTAACAATTACCGAAGAAGCAATTCCTTCGATAAGCAAACCAAGACAATAAGTTACTACAGAAGGGTTACCCCCGAATAAAAAAGTTTGCGACAGCGTTTCTACAAAAGAATCTCCTCCTTGCCAATAGCTGTAAATAATAAGTCCTATGACACTTAAAAACACACCTGTAAGTGAAGTTGCCATTGCGGAGATTGCATTGGAAATAAAATTCGTTTTTCCTTGAGAGAGATTCATTTCGATAGTTCTATTTACGCCATAAAGGACAAATAGTATATTAAAAAGGCGTAAGTAAAAGACATCTGCCAGTCCTAAAACAATCATTAGAAAAAAATAAAGACCAATGCCCAAAAAGATAATACAACCATTGTAGAATTCACTTGATAATTTCATAGTGCCTGTTTTAAAAAGTTAAATTATTAAAACACTTATAGCCAATACAATACCTATCAAATTTAAATAAAAAATATCAAATGGGGATTAATTATACAAACTATTTTGGTTCTACCTTCAATCTGGTTGGTATTGATAAATGTGAAAGAGAAAAAGTTAGCAACGCTTTGTCAAAGTCCCAAACCCACTTTCTTTAAATTCGTGGTGGAATAAAAATACATAATTCATGGTAAAACCACTATTTTAAAGTCTAAATCGCTTTAAAATAAGTTGTTGTTGTTGTTTTGTCGGATTCCAATTGCTTTTTTAACAATGCGAGTGACTCAAATTTTTGTTCATCACGAATTCTTTCAACAAGAATAACGGTTACTTTAGAATCGTAAAGATCCGAATCAAAATCCAAATAATGCACCTCTATCGACTGTATTTCGCCAGCAACAGTCGGGTTTGTTCCTATATTCATCATTCCGAAAACTTCTGTATTATTGATCCAGCTTTTTACAATATAAACTCCATTTTTGGGAATAAGTTTATAGTTTTTGTCGATTCTAATATTTGCCGTAGGAAAACCTAGGGTGCGTCCCAACTGTTTTCCTTTGCTAACTATACCTGTTAGCGAGTATTCATATCCTAAATACTCATTTGCCGTTGCTATATTTCCTTCAACTAATGCTTTTCTTATTTTGGTCGAACTTATTGAAATGGTATCTATCTCTTGTGCAGAGATTTGTTCAACTTCGAAATGGTATTGCTTACCAAATGCTATCAAATCATGAATATCTGCTGTTCGGTTTCTACCAAATCGATGGTCGTGACCAATTATTATTTTATGAATTTTAAATTGTTCGACCAGTACTTTTTGAACAAATTCTTCGGCAGTTAATCTTGAGAATTTTTCATCAAAGGGATGAATTACCAGATTTTGAATTCCTATCTTTTCGAGTAGAATATTTTTTTCCTCTAGTGTGTTTAAAAGTTTTATTTCGTTCTTCTCTTGCAAAACCATTCTAGGATGCGGAAAAAAAGTTAGAACCAAACTCTCATATTCTTTTTCTATGGTGTCTTGAATTACTTTTTCCAGTATTTTTCGGTGTCCATAATGAACCCCATCAAAAGTACCTAGTGTGAGTATCGTTTTTTTTGTAGAACGGAAATCGGTTATAGAATTAAAAATCTTCAAAGCATTTGTTTTATAATGTCGCAAATTTAAGCTATCTATGATTAATTTGGGTGAGTCTGATTATATTTTTATTATATTTAATGAAAAGGTAATACTTTAAATTTGGGTTTAAAGTCATATTTTTGCATATAACTCACCGTTGAGTTTATTAATCAGATAAAATATTAATACCTTTAAAGTATTAATAGTCGATAATTATGAAAAAAACTACTTTATTTTTAGTTGTTGCTGTTTTTTCATCAACACTGTATGCTCAAGAAGGAGTGATTTGGAAGAAGATAAACAGACCAAAATCATCTATTTCTAATAAAAATGAGAATTCCGAGTATAACAAGGATCAATTATTTTTTGAACTAAATCCTATTGCTTTAAAAAAAGCACTGACGGATGGGAAAATAGCAAAAACGGCAGGAATAACAATTAGTATTCCCAATAGCAAAGGTACATTAGAGCAATTTTCGGTTTTGGAGTGCTCTAATTTTGCTCCAGAATTGCAAGCAAAATACCCTGAGATTACAGCATATAAAGGTGTTGGAGTTACAGATCGAAACGCATCGTTGAGTTTTAGTTTGTCTCCAAATGGTCTCCAGACGATGGTTTTAAGAGCTGCCTCTGAATCTGAATTTATGGAGCCTTTTTCTGGAGGCGATAATATCTATGTTTTTTCGGAATCTAGAAGCAGAAAAATAGGAGAATTACCATTTTTGTGCAAAACACAAGATGTTGCTATTGGAAAAAAATTATTACCAAAGGTAGGCAAAACAAGTGCCAGCAACGGTGTTTTTAAAACATTTAGACTAGCATTATCCTGTACTGGCGAATATACAACGTATCATGGTGGTACTGTTGAAGGAGCATTGGCGGCGATGAATGCTACTATGACTCGTGTTAATGGAATTTTTAATAGAGATCTTGCCGTTAAACTAGAAATTATTGCAAACAATACCGCTATAATTTACACCAACCCAGCAACAGATCCTTATTCTGATGGAAGAGAAGGAGCAACAGGTCTTTGGAATTTGGAATTGCAAGAAAACTTAACAGCTGTTATTACCAACAATAATTATGACATCGGGCATTTATTCGGGGCTTCCGGTGGTGGTGGTAATGCGGGGTGTATTGGTTGCGTGTGTGAAGACCCAACTGCGGAAGAAAAATTGGGAAAAGGAAGTGCTTATACTTCTCCATCCAACGAAAAACCAGAGGGAGATGCTTTTGACGTCGATTTTGTTGCACATGAAATAGGACATCAATTAGGTGCCAATCATACTTATTCGCATGAAATTGAAGACGAGGGAGTCAATGTTGAACCAGGTAGTGGTTCTACAATAATGGGATATGCAGGAATTACAGATTATAATGTACAACCCAATTCGGATGATTATTTTTCTTATGCGAGTATTTTTCAAATTCAAAAAAATATTGCTCCAAGAACATGTCCCGTGAGTACCCCTATACTTGGGACTCCTTCGGTAAGTGCCGGACTAGATTATACGATTCCTTCTGGAACTGCTTTTGTTTTGAAAGGAAAAGGATCAAGCGCTTCAGGAAATACACTGAGTTATTGCTGGGAGCAAAATGATAGTGCCGGTAATGAAAATGTTGGCGAAAAAAGTATGGCTTTCCTCCTCAAAACAGACGGTCCACTTTTTAGGTCTATTAAGCCAGCAGCCACAGCAGTACGATTTA
The DNA here is from genome assembly GCA_043772515.1 of Flavobacterium sp. GTDB lineage: Bacteria > Bacteroidota > Bacteroidia > Flavobacteriales > Flavobacteriaceae > Flavobacterium. The sequence goes on from JAYVGE010000391.1 coordinate 5,365, forward strand.
TGCCCGATTTTGGGTCTGTTCTAAAAAACAACTTGAGCTCGTCATGGGAATCAGTCTCCACAATCTCCCGAGCATTACACTTTGTATTAACAGTAAGAGATAATGGAGTACAAGGAAAAGCACAAACCAATAGCGACGAAATGATTGTAAATGTTAATCAAGCAATTGGACCATTTGCCCTTACTTCTCAAAGCAAACCAGACATAGGTCTTGTCAAAGGCGCAAATGAAACCATAACATGGAGTGTTAATGGCTCGAATACATTAATAGGTTCTGCGACAGTAAATATAAAACTATCCACAGATGGAGGATTGACTTTTCCGATAATTCTGGCATCAAAAACAGCCAATGACGGGTCTGAGACTATCGTTGTTCCAGATGTTTTATCCAGTGATTGCCGCATTTTGATTGAACCGACAGAGAATATATATTATGCTATAAACAAGGAATCTTTTGCTATTGGATATAAAATAACAACCGCTACAAACACGTATCCTTTTGTAGCTCCTTTTGATATTCCTGAAGCAACAAATTATATCGAAAAAACGATTATTGTTCCCGTTATTCTGCAATCTTCGGGTGTACCAATAGAACAAAACGAATCATTATCTAGTCTTACTATTTCTGATGTAAATCTTTCGATCGGACTAACACATACTTATTTATCGGATGTAGAAATGGAGATAGTGAGTCCAAAAGGAACTGTAGTTAAGTTGTTTAATAAGAGTTGCGGTAGTACTAGCGGTTCTTTATTACTAGATTATGACGATTCTGGAAAAGAACTCGATTGCGATTTGACAAAAACTCAGATCACAACCCCTTTTGGATCGTTAGCCGCTTTTAACGGCGAAAGTCCAGCGGGAATTTGGACTTTGAGAGTGAGAGATGCCTTTCCTGGAGCGGTTGGGCGTATCGATTCTGCCTCGATTACGATTTATACCAAATCGACGACTATCGATACTACAAGTGTCATCAAGTTGAGAAAGGATGATTTTTTAGCAATTCCAAATCCAAGTTCTGGAAATTTTACGATTCAGTTTAAAGAAAGATCAAAAAACAATGTCAAAATAGCGATAAATGACTTATTAGGGCAAAATGTGTTTAACAAAGAATTGATGCCCAGCGAAAATCTGGATGAGAAAATTGAGCTAAACAATGTGCAGTTGGGTGTTTATTTGTTGTCAATAATTGACGGAGACAAAAGAACCGTAAAAAAAATAGTGATTGAATAACAGCTAAAAACGTTAAAGCAAAGCCATTTAGCTGAAAATCAAGATGAATAACAGGAGCTTTTAATCATAAAAAAGGGAAACACAATTTGTGTTTCCCTTTTTTATTTTCCGTTAAATGCTGTCATTGTCATTT
>JAYVGE010000392.1:0-18161 GCA_043772515.1 Flavobacterium sp.
CTAGCAATGCTACAGATTTTAAATAATTTAATTTCATGGTTGTTTTGTTTTTTGTTTGAAGCAAAACTATTGTAGAAAAGTAAATAAGATGTTAAGCTAGTTTTTTTTAATAGTAATTAAATCGTAAGATTTGAGGGGTATGTGAATCTGTTCTTTAACCAAATGTTAACATGCTATTTGGTATAAAAAAGAAAAGCCACTACAAAGTGGCTTTTCGGTTAATTATTTTATTTCTATTTTTTTCTTAGACATTTTCATATTCAATACTTCGACCAATAGCGAAAAAGTAATAGCAAAATACAGATATCCTTTTGGTACTGGGGTAACATGGCTACCAAAAATAAGAGCATTCGATAAGTGGGCACTTTCGGTAAGTAGCATAAAGCCTATTAAAATAAGGAATGACAATCCTAAAATCTGAATAGAAGGATGTTTGTTTACAAAATTCCCAACCGGAACGGCAAACTGCATCATAATTAAGACAGAAATAACAACAGCAGTAATCATAATATATAATGCTCCTTCAACTCCGTTTGTCATTCCTACCGCTGTAAGAATACTATCAAAAGAGAAAACCAAATCTATCATAATAATTTGCAGTAATACACTCTGAAACGATTTGACTGCTGCTTTACTCAATTCGAGTTCTTCGTGTCCTTTCTCGTCTACTTTCTCTCTAATTTCATTGGTACTTTTGTAAATTAAGAATAATCCTCCGCCCAGTAGAATAAGACTTTGACCAGTAACTCCGGCCGAAAACCAACTCAAATCAATAGTAAACCAAGGTTGTTTCATCTGAATTAATATATTGATGCCAAACAAAAGCGCAATTCTCATAAACATGGCCAAAAACATTCCTATTTTGGTAGCTTTTTTACGCTTTTCGGCAGGTAATTTACCAGTTGCAATCGAGATAAAGATAATATTGTCTATACCTAAGACAATTTCCAGAAAAGTCAATGTTAATAAGGCAATCCAGGCATCTGGGTTCAAAAATACTTCCATTTTATTTAGTTAGGGGTTTAAAATTATGAGTTTTTATAATCTGTATACAATCGGAATTCTCTAATCTGCAATCTTTGTAACCGTTCCGCGTTGTTTGTCATCAGTGCCTATTATTCCAAATTCAAAGGTATATGAATTTTTTGAGGTTGTCAAAATTTTCATATCGATAGCCTTTTTTTCTTGCCTATTCTTGGGGTGTAGTTTTTGTAAAACATATTCACACTCATTTACCCAACGTATCGAGGCGGTGTCGATTTTACCTTCAAACGTTTCGATTTCAATACTGTCCTTGCGTTCAAACAAGGTTACTTTTTTTACACCGTCTACCTTGTATTCAAAACTAAATTTACCAGTTTTGAAGTCTTTGCAATTGCGTTCTACAGTGTAACAAGATACAAAGAGTAGGAGTGGTATTAGTAGGGCTATTTTTCTCATTTTTTAAGTATTGTATTTGTGTTTATAGAGCCTAATCTCTACGGGGGTTAGGGTCTTGAGTATTGAAATTGGTGTTAATTTATTCGGAGAGATTTTTTAATTCTTCTTCTGTAAAATGTTGTATTCTTTGCTCTTGTTCGAATTTTGTGGCATAGTAGTTATTCGATTTATTTCGAGTAATTGATAAACTTTTCCAATCACTTTTTTTCAATTCCTTGGCATAAAATACAATTTGCCCTATATGATACGCATAATGTGCCAGTTGTCTATTTATTGCTTCCAAAACAGTATGCCCTTCATTACGAATATAAATAATTGTTGTAAGTTGTTCTGTTTTTATACCCGTCAAAGCTTCCAAAAAACAATTCCAGCCTTTATTCCAAGAAGCGATTACTTCTTCTTTGGATAGAAAATCATTTTCAAATTCACCATCACGATTGCGCCATTCTTTTTCACCATCGGTTGTCAAAAAATCTGTCCAGCGTGACAACATATTTCCCGAAAGGTGTTTTACAATAAGCGCAATGCAATTTGTGTCTTGATTGGTAGAAATAAAAAGTTGCTCGGGTTCGAGTTGCTCGATTGCTTTTTCTCCCAGTGTTTTATAATAGAGAAATTGCTTTTTTACACTCTCTAGATATTGATTGTTGATTTCCATAGTTACTCAATTTTAATGTCATACTTATCCAAAAGACCAACAATTCCTTGTGTAGAAAATTTGGCTTTTTTCATTGGATTAAATTCGGGATCTATTTTGTAATTGTAAGCTGTCAAAAAGTTTACAGCAGCTAATTGCGAATCATTAAAAACAGCATTGTCTAAATTACAATTTTCAAAAACCGAATGGGTTAAATTGGTACCAACAAATGTAACCTCTTTCATCGAACAGGAATTGAATTTGGTTTTGGGCATTTTCTTATTGGTAAACGAGCTATAATCCAAAACACTATCTTGGAATTGAACATTGAATAAAAAATCTTCACAACTTTGAAATTGAATTCCCAAGAGTTTGCAGTTCTTGAAACGTACTGTTTTTAGACTGGTTCCAGATAAGTTGGTCATCGATAAATTGCAATCAATGAATTCGCAATCCATAAATGTATTATAGGATAAATCACTATTAGAGAAATCACAGTTTTTGAAAATGCAATCTTCAAATTCTCGGTTGTTAATTTTTTTATCGATATAAACGACCTTGTCGAATGTTTTTTGAACGTGAATTAGGTTTTCCATGGGAGTTTTTTTTGATTTACGTGCATTATGTCTCACACGGAGAATTTGAATGAAACTATCTGTAATTTGATATGAAATGCTATAATCATAAACGAAGTAAACTCTATAACTACCGTCATTACTGATTTTTTGAATGTCGAATTAGAAAATTTCGGGTTGAATTTTCAGGATTTTGTTACTTTCGAAAAGAGGTCAACTATTTTATCGGCAAATATGAATCGATTTACTTTCAAAAAAAAGATAAAAGTGAATATCTCCTAGTTGTTCTAAAGCATCGTTAGACCCTATTATTTTCTTTCCCATTTTTTTGAAATTGCTTTAGCTTCTTCCTCTGTATGGAAATTTCCTTTTTTAATATTTTCTAATGCATTTTCAATATCAAGGTTATATTGAATAGCCGTTTCCTCCGAAGTGGAATTGATAGACTGCAATAAATGTTTCATTTTTTCAATGAAACTAGAGTCTTTTACTTTGTCGATTTCTTGATGAATCCAATTTATTTCGGCTTGAATATCCATAATTGCAATTTTTGTAAAGATACGAATTAGTCGTTAAATATACCTTTCATTATTATTTTCAAACCCAAAAACATCAAATACATGGCTGCTAGACAAGCAATGATTCCTATGGCTAAGACCAAATAATGCCAATCGTTTTTTTGATTCATAAAGGCATTATAGATCACCGACGGCCCTATAAACATTAGTAGCAATGCACCCGATAAATATTTGATTCCTTTTGCTAAGAGTTCTTTGTTTACCATTTTGTGTTATGAATTTTTAATTGTAAATTATGCTAAAACTAAGTGTGATTGCTTCGTTCCTCGCAAAGACGCTGCGACTGATTACTGCCCGTTATAAAAATCAACTGCTTTCCTCACGCTTCCGTGTGTTTTTAGCAATTCAGAACCTTCTTCGTAGGTTACAGGGATTTCTTCCATAATCATTTTTACGCCACGATCTACCAGTTTGCTATTGCTCAACTGCATATCGACCATTTTGTTTCCTTTCACTTTTCCAAGCTGAATCATAGTGGCAGTGGTAATCATATTCAGAACCAATTTTTGCGCCGTTCCAGCTTTCATTCTCGAACTACCGGTTACAAATTCTGGTCCCACAATAACTTCGATTGGGAATTTTGCCGTTTGCGAAAGCGGACTTCCAGCATTGCAGGAAATGCTTCCAGTGCTGATATTTTTGGTATTGCAGGCTTGTAAACCTCCAATAACATAAGGTGTAGTTCCAGAGGCTGCGATACCTACCACAACATCATTTTCGTTTACATTAAAAGCCTGCAAATCTTCCCAAGCTTGTGTGGGGTTGTCTTCGGCATTTTCTACTGCTTTGCGAATGGCAGTGTCTCCACCTGCAATAATACCAACAACCAAATCGAACGGAACTCCAAAAGTAGGAGGGCACTCGGAGGCATCCAAGATTCCTAAACGGCCGGATGTTCCTGCTCCTATGTAAAATAATCGTCCGCCCAATTTTATTTTGGCAACGATTTCGGTTACCAATGTTTCTATTTGTGGCAAGGCTTTTTCTACAGCAAGAGGAACCGTTTGGTCTTCCTGATTAATGTTGAAAAGTAATTCGAGAACGGACATTTTTTCTAAATGTTCGTATTTCGAGGATTGTTCGGTGGTTTTTGTGAAGGTCATTTTTTAAGTAAATTTCTTTTGTTCTTCTTCAATTATTTTTTTCAAATCGTTTTCGTTGGGTAAGTTTATCAAATATTTAGATACAAAAACGTGTTGTGATAAATTTGCTGTGGCATATTTTACTAAATTTTCATTTTTTCCTGCACACAAAATCAATCCGATGGGTGGATTATCATTTTCTTGTTTTTCATTTTCGTTGTAATAATTCAAATATACATTCATTTGACCCGAATCGGCGTGTGAAAATTCTCCTAATTTTAAGTCAATAAGAATGTTGCATTTTAATATGCGATGGTAAAAAACCAAATCTATAAAATAATGGGTATTATCAAAAGTAATTCGTTTTTGACGTGCTTCAAAACAAAAACCTTTTCCAAGTTCTATCAAAAAGGTTTGCAAATGATTGATAATGGCTTGTTCTAAATCACTTTCGCCATAGGCGGATTCTTGTTTAAGTTCTAAAAATTCTAATATATAAGGATTTTTGAAAAAATCTTCGGGAACAATCGGCAATTGTTTCCTGTGGTTTTCAATTACTTTTTCTTTGTCAAAACTCAAACCAGTTCGTTCATACAGCATACTGTTTACGGCACGTTGCAGTTCTCGAACTGACCAGCTATTCTCAATACTTTGCCACTGATAAAAACTGCGTTTGGTATCATTATCTTGTTTTATCAATTCTATAATATGAGTAAAACTCAAATGATTAATCATTTTTTCAATATCCGAAATGGATTTACCAGTCGCTGACTGGAAAATTACAATTTCATTATTTTCTAGTTGATTTAGGTTTACTATCAATTTTGCAGTCACTGACTGCAAAATTGCATTTTGCTGAAAATCAGTAAGATATAATTCAGCAGTCATTGACTGTTGAATCTCTGGGTACATTTTATACAACTTTGCAAACAAATATATGTTACGTTCAGAGATTCCCTTTATATGTTTGCATCTATTGGCAATTTCTTTGTATAAATTTTCGCCATAAACTGCTCTGTCTTTGCCTTTTTGTTCGTATTCTACAATATAAAACCCAAAAAACCAATTGCGAAACGTAAGTCCAATATTGACTTGTTTTTGGACTTGTTGCCTAAAATAGCTTTGGGTTTCGCTTATTACGGCTACTAAATTTTGAATTTCTTGCATAATTATTGTATCGAAGTTCTACTTTTTGTAACCTCTAAAATACTATTTTAAAGAATGTAAAGATTTATTTTTTCTAAATGTTCGTATTTAGAGGATTGTTCGCATAGTAAGTGTATTAATGGATACACTCTATATGAGTGTCTTTTGCTATAATCATTGCTGGCGTTTTTGATTTCCGATTGTATTTTTATCTAATTTTCTTCAAAATAGCGATATAATTGTTTTAATGAAAAATTACCGAGTTGAAAATATACGATTTTTGGGGCTACATTAGAAACAACAAATCGGTTGAAGAAATCAACATCTTTGGTTAGTATGATTAAGTTATTTTTTATGGCATAATTCTATATTTCAGTATCGGTCATTTGTAGATCAAGATCGGATACAAAAGTATAATTAGTGTGATTAAAAAAACTAAAATATTTTGTTAAATTGACATCAACTAAAAAAGAATAATTCATAATTAGCTGGCGAGTTGAATTTCATTCTTTAATGTAGATAAATTCTTCAAAGCAAATGCAATACAAGCTTGAATATCTTCTTTTTCAAGAAAAGGATAGGCTTCAAGAATTGTTTCGGCGGTATCTCCAGCAGATAAATACTGTTTGCCATTGCAAATGTCTGGAGTTGTAGTGATTCTATTTGAAATTGAAGTTTCCATTGTAATTGTTTTTTACAAATTTAATGATTTATTTCAACCTTGTAATGATACTTAGAAACAAAGTTCTTGATAAATGATATAATGTGTTGTTTACCGTGAATTGCGTGAGGGATAGAAGGCTAGCTACCAAAGTAGCGCGTATAGCCCGACAGCATTAGGGAAAGGGGCCGAATAGGCGGTTGCTAGATTTGGCTCCTTTTTCTAATGGTGGCACGCCCCAATTTATATAAAATACGCCAAGGCAATTCCGATTACAATCATAGAAACTTTGGCGATATTGAATTTATGTCCTTCGCTACTTTCGAAAATGATAGTCGATGAAATATGAAATAGTATCCCAATGACTACGGCTGTGATTTCGGTATAATACTCATTCAGAATTGGAAAATAATAGGAAAGGACTGTTCCCAATGGTGTCATAACTGCAAAGGTGACCATAAAGAAAAATATTGCTTTTTTGTTGAGCTTTGCATGGATAAAAAAAGTTGTCAATATGATGGCAATTGGCAAATGATGAATGGCAATTCCTATAGATAAATCGTGATGGTGGCTTACCGGAAATCCTTCGAGCAAAGCATGAATGCAAAGGCTGATGAATAGTAGCCACGGGATTTGTGTCATTATTTCATGACCGTGTACATGTCCGTGCTCGGCTCCTTTTGAAAAAAATTCGAGTATGATTTGAAATAGAATTCCCAACATAATGAAGATTCCGATATTTGGGCTGTTGTTTTTGTAAACTTCTGGTAATAGATTCATTACGGTAATAGAGAGTAGGAAGGAGCCGCTAAATGCCAATAATAATTTGAGGTTGGATTTGTTTTTTGGTTTCAAAACCAATGCAAGGATATAACCTAGAAGTACGGAGAGTAGAGGTAAGAGGTAATTCATACTTAATTTGTTGAATCGGTTATTTGTTGAATCGTTATTTGTTAATTGGTTTAAAGGTTTAATTTTTGTATCCCATTAAACCAATTAACAAATAACCGAATCAACTATTTGAAAATCATGATTAATCGTTCGCTTTCGGTCTTGTGGAATTTTTTTAATTTATAATCTCCAAAAATATCCAACAGGAAAATTCCAGCTTCTTCCATCATTTCTTCAAAATCTTTGAGTGTAAGCGCTTTTACTTTTTCGGTAAAATGAAATTTTTGTCCTTGGTCTTCAAAATCTATTTCTTTGTAAATGTGTCCGTCTTTTAGATAGCGTTTGATATGAAAATTGATTTCTTCGACGGTTTTTGTTTCCTCGGGCACGAGTGTATTGATTACATTGGTGATATTCATAAAATCAATAACAGCAAAACCATATTCAGAAAGGCTTTCTTTGATTGATTTTAAAGTTTTTAGGTTATCCTCGTCGTTTTCGAAATACCCAAAACTAGTAAACAAATTAAAAATGGCATCGTACTTGTCATCAAAGGGCTCGCGCATATCGTGAACTTTAAATTGAAGTGTTTCGTTGCTGTTTTTATTGGCGGCCGCAATGCTGTTTTCGGATAAATCGGCTCCTAGTACATTAAATCCTAATTGGTTCAAATAGATTGCATGTCTGCCTTTGCCACAAGCCAAGTCGAGTACTTTTGCTTTTTCGGGTAAATTGAGATAATGCGTTAAATTGTCCATAAAGACTTGTGCTTCTCGGTAGTTTCTTTCTTTATAAAGAATATGGTAATAAGGAGAATCGAACCAAGAGGCAAACCAGTTTTTTGATGCAGGTTGTTCGTTATTTGTTGCGGAATTTTGTAAATCGGACATTTATTATTTTTCTATATAATTCTAAGTCTACAAATTTAGTGTATTTTTGCAACGAATACTTGATTTTACAATGGAAAATAATTATAAAATGATTGCCAAAACCTTTTTTGGTTTTGAAGAAATACTAGCAAATGAGTTGAAGATGTTGGGCGCACAAGACGTCGAACAAGGAGTGAGAATGGTTAGTTTTAAAGGAGATAAAGGTTTTATGTACAAGGCGAATTTGTCTTTGCGTACGGCACTAAAAATATTGAAACCCATTTATTTCTTTAAGGCAAAAGACGAACAGGCTTTGTACAAAGGTATACGAGGGACGAATTGGTCAAAATACATCAACGCCAATCAAACATTTGTGATTGATGCGACGGTACATTCGGATTATTTTAATCATTCGGAGTTTGTTTCTCAGAAATGCAAAGATGCTATTGTAGATCAATTTAGAGAAAGAACAGGACAACGCCCAAGTATAGATAAGGTTTTTCCTGATCTTAGAATAAATATTCATATCGATAAAGATCAAGTTTCGGTAGCATTGGATACTTCTGGAAATTCGTTACATCAGCGCGGTTATAGAACGGCAACCAACATTGCTCCGATCAACGAAGTTTTGGCAGCAGGAATTTTGTTGCTATCAGGATGGGACGGTCAAGGTCATTTCTTGGATCCTATGTGTGGCTCGGGGACTTTTCTTGCCGAAGCGGCAATGATTGCTTGCAATATTCCAGCAAATATCAACCGTAAAGAATTTGCTTTTGAAAAATGGAATGATTGGGATAATGAGTTATTTGATAGCATTACCAATAGTTTGCTAAAAAAAGTAAGGGAGTTTCATTACACAATACAAGGATTTGACAAAGCACCAAGTGCGGTTCAGAAAGCCAAAGACAATATCAAAAATGCTAATCTTGATGAGTACATTAGCATTGAAGAAAAAAACTTTTTTGATACCGAAAAAACGACTGAAGGGAAATTGCATATGGTTTTTAATCCACCGTACGATGAACGATTGGATATTCACATGGAGGAGTTCTATAAAAACATTGGTGATACGCTAAAGAAAAATTACCCAGCCACCAATGCTTGGTTTATTACTGCCAATCTAGAAGCCTTGAAATATGTTGGACTAAAACCTTCTCGAAAAATTAAACTTTTTAATGCTAGTTTAGAAGCGCGATTGGTAAAGTACGAAATGTACGAAGGAAGTAAGAGAACGAAGTTTCAGATTTCTGAAGATAGTGTTGAGTAAGTAGATTTCTGATAACAAGTTTCAAATTGCCAATTACAGTTTTAGAATTGATATTTCTTATTAGTTTGTGAAACTTTAAACTTAAAATAAAAAAAATGACTAAATTACAAGTACGTGCATTTCTATACCAAATGGGTTGTTTTGCAATTTTATTCATCTCGTTTCGCTATCTCGTTGGGACTTATACAAATCTAACGGGTATGTGGGTATCCTTGACTGCTTTTGTAGTAGGAACACTTTTATCTCCAAAATTTCAAGCAGTAAAAACCAATGAGGGAGAGAAATTGTTTATGAAATGGATTTTTGTAAAAGGAATTAAGGAGATTGGATAAATTTTTTAAAAAAAACGCAACAAATTTAGAAATTACATTCTAGATTTGTTGCGTTTTTTTTTTAATTTACTAAAGCATTTCGAAGGGCTATTTTTTATTGACAATCTTTTCAGGGTTTGTTTTTTTCTTGTATAGTGGTATAAAATAAGAAACGGTATAATTAAATCCTACTCCAAAACTGCCATCATAGGTTCTGTTGAATCCTGGAATATATAGGTTGTCAAAATTTACAGAAGGTTTTTTGTCTGTAATGATTCGATTTAATCGAAGGCTAAAACCAACAAAAACATTATTAAAAACCTTGGCTTTTACGCCAGCAACGACTTCAATCCAACTAGCCGACAATCCATTAAATTTTTCTCCAGAAACTATTGAGGTTTGCTCACCCCAATACGAATTGGCATTGTAGATTTTATAACTGTTTAATTCTTGGCTAAATGTGCTGGCACCATAACGCAAGCCGATAGAGATTATATTCTCCATGTCTAACCAGTTTTGGTAGGCATTATAATCAAACCCAACTTTTAGATACGATCCTTTTGCGGTGGTGTTGAGTCGAGTATCATCGGTTGTTTTGTTTTCGGTTCCGATTTCGGCGGCCAAATAATATTTTTTAGTCAATCGGTAATCTCCGGCAAATTCAATTCCTTTGTAATTTTTGTCGTAGAGCCCTTTTGTTAGTTTAAATAAATCGACACCAACGCGTACACCATAACGATCTTTTTTGGTAAGCTTGCTATCGTCTTTTTTTAGAGTAATGCTATCGCTAATTTTCTTGTTTTTGTCAGTTTTACTTGGCTTGGTTACTTCTGTTGTTTGGCTCAAATCTTGTGCTTGCACAAAAGAGAAAGACAGTACGAGGCAAAAACTAAAAAAATATTTTAAGATGTGTTTCATTTTCGTTGTCTATGTTGTTTTTTTCGACCGATATGTATTTTATCCATTTTTGATCTGGAGTTGCAGCGTCAGTATGTGTTATTGGATTGGTTGTATTTAGAGTGAATAGTGTTTTAAAACCACAGGCCCTAGAGACAAAAACTTCGTTGCGGCTGTAATCAATTTTTATATGATCTGTATTTACTAAATCTAGATTTGAGTTTCCTGAATTTAATATAAAACTAAAACTGCAAGTATCCTCGGTAGTTTTTAGAGGGATACCGATTTTGCTGCTATTGGTTACATATTTTGCTTCACCAGAGGCATTTGGGTTAAAAATGATTCCCTGAGTCATTCCTGTGCCAATGACTTTCAAATTCTCGATGTTTTTGAGTACGGATGGTGTTTTGAGGTCATGAAATGTAATTATTAATCTCGGGGTGGTCGGTGTATTGGCATCACAAATATCATCTTTCTCACAACTAGAGAAAGAAAATGCAAGTGCCAACACCAATACAACTATTTTTTTCATAAATTTTTTTAATGAAGATTTTCGATTGTAGATTTTAGAAATCTACAATCGAAAATTGTTAATATGCAATCCATTTCGAGAGCTATCGGGACTTTTACCTTCTTTCCAAAAGCACTACGTTTTCTACATGATGTGTTTGCGGAAACATATCTACAGGACGTACCCGAGTTACTTTGTATTTTTCGTCCATCAAAGCCAAATCTCTAGCTTGTGTAGCCGAGTTACAGCTTACATAGACGACTTTTTTTGGAGCAATTTTCATTATTTGTTCGACGACATCTTTATGCATTCCGTCTCTTGGTGGGTCGGTGATAATTACATCAGGGTGACCGTGTTGCGAGATAAAATTTTCGTTGAAAACGACTTTCATATCTCCGACAAAAAACTCACAATTGGTAATGTTATTTCGGTCTGCATTTGCTTTGGCGTCTAGAATAGCTTCTGGGACACTTTCTACACCAATTACTTTTTTGGCGTTTTTCGAAACAAATTGGGCAATTGTACCTGTTCCGGTATATAAATCATAAACAATTTCGTTACCTGTAAGTCCCGCAAAATCTCTTGTGATTTTATATAATTCGTATGCTTGATCCGAGTTGGTTTGGTAAAATGATTTGGCATTAATGCTAAATTTCAAACCTTCCATTTCTTCCAAAATGTAATCTCTTCCTTTGTACAATTTTATATTGGTGTTGTACAGAGTATCGTTTGCTTTGTTATTAATTACGTATTGAAGCGATGTAATCTGCGGAAATTTTTCGTAAAGATGATTCAAAAGCAATTCTCTATTGGCTTTATCATTCTCGAAAAACTGTATCAAAACCATGATTTCTCCTGTCGATGCTGTTCGTAACATTAGAGTACGTAGTAAACCTTCGTGATCTCTAGGGTTAAAGAAAGTCAAACCATGCTCGTTGGCAAAAGCGCGAACTTCGTTTCGAATTGCATTCGAAGGGTCTTCTTGTAAATGACATTTGCTGATGTCAAGAATTTTGTCCCACATTTTTGGAATATGAAAACCCAGTGCATTTCTGTTACCTAGATCTTCTGTACTTTCGATTTCTTTTTCGGTTAGCCAACGACTGTTAGAAAAAGAAAATTCCATTTTATTTCTATAAAAAAATTGTTTTTCAGAACCTAGAATCGATTCAAATTCGGGAAGTTCTATTTTTCCTATGCGTTGCAAATGGTTTTTGACTTCATTTTGCTTATAGTATAATTGTTGATTGTACTTCATATTCTGCCATTTACAACCACCACAAACACCAAAATGCTCGCAAATAGGCTCGGTTCTGTGCTCGGAATATTCATGAAAATGAATTGCTTTTCCCTCGTAATACGCCTTGCGTTTCTTAAAGGTTTGCACATCTACCACATCTCCCGGAACCACATTGGGAATAAAAACCACTTTACCATCGGGTGCTTTTGCTACCGATACGCCTTTTGCTCCTGCATCAAGGACTTTTATTTGATGAAAGACAACTTTGTCTGTATTTTTCTTTGCCATAGCGCAAAAATAAGCGTTTGAATTTATTTATAGATTTTTATTGTGATTTTTTTTGAAAGGGAGTTGTTTTTTATTTGAGTTCAATCCCATCATCTACTACAAATATTCATTTTGCTAGTAGTAATGCTTATAATCAAAACTACTTTCTTTGCTAAATAAAAAAGAGGTTTTATTCTCGTTTGTGGAGTATATAGCCTAACGATGTCTTTTTTGTGAAGTGTATTTTGGTTTGTACCTTATTGATTTATAATGTAAGGGGAATTCAAATAATAAATGTGAATTTTAATTAACTAAAATTTTAATTGCGTTGTAGTTGCCAGATTTCACACCTATTAATCCAAAAACGGTTTCTCCTTTTTTGATGATTTTTCTATTAATGTTGTTTTCCATTAATTCTGTTTTGAACTTTTTGTTGGCATCAGTCTTTTAATTCTCATCTACTCTGTTGTAAAACATAAAATTCTTTATGCTATTTTTGCTACTGTTTTTAAAAAACATCTTACTTTTATCGCTTCAAACTAACATTTCAATTTCATAATCATGACCAAAGATCTGATTGTTCAAAATATTAATTCTCTAAAAAGTCATTTTTCTATCAATTACGGAATCAAGACTAAAACAGAAGCTTTTACCGAAAAATTATTTTATACATTATTTGATGCCAATGCGCCGTTGTCGGAAAGTATAGAAGAATTAGAAATAAAATTTAAAGAAATCGCCGTACTCGCCTGCAAGAAACCCGAAGGATTGTGCGGAAGTATTTGGGACAATTTTCTTCAAAAACTGCCGTCTGTTTTAGAAAATCTCAATCAAGATGCTGCTTATATTCTAGAAAATGATCCTGCCTCCAATTCGGTCGAAGAAGTTTATTTGGCATATCCTGGTTTTTACGCCATTGCTATTTATAGATTGAGCCATGAATTGTACCTCTTAGATCTTTTGTTGTTCTCTAGGTTAATGAGCGAGTACGCACATCGCATTACGGGTACAGACATTCACGCAGGTGCAACCATTGCTTCTCCGTTTTTTATAGACCACGCCACAGGAATCGTTATTGGTGAAACCACGGTTATAGAGAAGCATGTAAAGATTTATCAAGGCGTAACTCTGGGAGCATTGAGTGTAAGCAAAGACATGAAAAACGCCAAAAGACATCCTACTGTCCAAAAGAATGTTTGCATTTATGCCAACGCTACAATTCTTGGAGGAGAAACTACAATTGGTAAAAATAGTATTGTTGGTGGGAATGCTTGGGTGACAAAATCGATTCCTGCCAATTCTGTAGTATTAAATACTACTACAACCGAAGTTAAAATAAAAGAAAAAAAATAGTATGAAACCGCAAAAATTATTGAATCTTATAGGAAATACACCTTTGGTAGAAACTACAAATCTGATTAAAAATCCCAATGTAAAACTTTTGTTAAAACTAGAAGGAAATAATCCTGGGGGTAGTGTAAAAGACCGTGCGGCATACAATATGATTGCCTCTGCCTTAGAAAGAGGAGTGATCAAAAAAGGAGATAAATTGATCGAAGCTACCAGTGGTAATACAGGAATTGCTTTGGCTATGATTGCCCAATTATTCAACTTAGAAATGGTATTAGTGCTTCCTGAAGATGCTACTAAAGAACGCACGCAAACGATGCGAGCGTATGGTGCAACTGTAATTTTGACCCCTGCAAGTACCGGAATTATAGGCTCTAGAGATTATGCCGACAAAAAAGTAGCAGAAGGAGGTTACCTTATGCTCAATCAATTTGAGAATGAGGATAATTGGAAAGCCCACTACAAAACGACAGGTCCCGAAATATGGAATGATACCGAAGGTACAGTAACACATTTTGTATCGGCCATGGGAACGACGGGTACTATTATAGGAACTTCGACTTATTTGAAAGAGCAAAATAAAAACATACAAATCATCGGTGCGCAGCCTAGCGAAGGTTCTCAAATCCCAGGAATTAGAAAATGGCCAGAAGAATATCTGCCTAAAATTTTTGATGCCTCAAAAGTAGATACTGTTATTGATATTAGTGAGAATGAAGCTCGAGAAATGACCAAACGTTTGGCCATCGAAGAAGGTGTTTTTGCAGGAATGAGCAGCGGTGGGTCTGTTGCAGTTGCCCTAAAAATAGCCAATCAGCTCGAATCTGGAGTAGTGGTTGCTATTATTTGTGATCGTGGTGATCGTTACCTATCTTCGGATTTGTTTGATTAGTTGAGTGTGTTTTAAGTACTACTTCGGTAGTTTTTATTGGTTTTGCTACGAATTGAGTAGGGTGAAATTTTGCAACGAATCTCAAGAAAGGCGAGGGGGCTGTTAAAGTCTCCAACCACTTTCTTCAAATCTGTGGCAAATAAATACATTCAACTTTTGGTATTTATTGAAGAATTCACGCAATAATCTTATTGGTATTTGTTGCACACAGTTCTATCTTATTTTATGGCACAGTAATTGGATATTCGAAAATAATAAACTTAACATCCTAGTCATGAAAATCAAACTACTTTTATTAAACGTATTAATTACTGCTTTTTCTTTACAAAGTCAAGCACAAGATCGATCAAGAGTACAAGCTATGAATGCCGAAATTAGTGACAATCTGGATCTAAAAGCAGTTGCGTCTATTTTTGGTGATTCCAGAAATCTAAAAGATTTTGAAAAGCGATTAAATGATCCTCAACTTCAAATTTCCAATTTAGATTTGAATAATGACAACGAAGTCGATTATTTACGTGTAATCGAAACCGTAGACAAAAGAACCCATGTAATTGTTATTCAAGCCATACTTGATCGTGATATTTATCAAGATGTAGCTACCATAGATGTCGAGAAAGACAAATACAACAAGATACATATTCAGGTAGTTGGCGATGTGTATATGTATGGACAAAATTATATATATGAACCCGTTTACTATACTACTCCGGTTATTTATACTTCCTTTTGGTCTGTTAATTACAATCCGTATTGTTCTACTTGGAATTGGAATTATTATCCAACGTATTATAATACTTGGAATCCTTATCCTGTATTTAGGTACAGAAAGAACATTTCTATCTGTTTGAATTCGTATAATGATTACAATTATGTAAGCTACAGAAGAAGTCGTCAAGCGGTAATTATGTACAGTGAGAGACGTTGTAATGGTTATGAACGACAGTATCCTAATTATGCTTTTTCAAGAAGGAATTCGGAAGTAAACAACCGTTATGAATTGGATCAGAGAAGAGTTAGTCGCAGTATTGAGTCTAGAGATCAAGTAGGTAATTCTAGATACAGAGGAACAGCAGCTCAAGAGAACACATCACAAAGAGCGTATTTTCAGGGCAACAATACATCTAGAGAAAATGCTTCACAAGGAGCTACACCACAAAGATTGTATTCTCAGGGCAATACATCTAGAGAAAATGCTTCACAAAGAGCAACATCAGAAAGAGGGTATTCTAGGGGCAACAATACATCTAGAGAAAATACTTCACAAAGAGCTACACCACAAAGAGAGTATTCTCAGAATAGCAACAATGGTAGAGAACAAAGAACAGAGCAACAAAGATCCGAATCGAATGCTAGAAGCGCTACTTCAAGAGATAACAATTTTTCGTCTGGAATGAGTAACAGAAGATCGTAATGCAATTTTGAAATCATTAAACACGGTTCAAACGACCGTGTTTTTTTTGTTTATATTTATAAGAAATAAATAGTTTCATTTTATTTAAAAGATTAAATTTGAAAAATTTTTTATCTAAAAATACATGAACGCATCGCACAAAGACCTCCATTCTAAATTTACTTTAAGTGGCTTGTTAATTTCTTTAGGAATAATTTACGGTGACATCGGTACCTCTCCTTTATATGTAATGAAAGCCATCCTTGGTAAGTATATTATCGATGCCGATATGGTTTTGGGAGGTATTTCTTGTGTTTTTTGGACGCTTACCTTACAAACTACAATAAAATACGTGATTATTACGCTAAGTGCCGATAATCACGGAGAAGGAGGGATATTTGCATTGTATGCTTTAGTCAAAAAAACAAAAATAAAATGGTTGATAGTTCCTGCAATTATTGGAGGTAGTGCCTTGCTTGCCGATGGTATTATTACGCCTCCGATCTCTGTCTCATCTGCTGTAGAGGGAATAAGAACCTATTATCCAGATATAGAAACGGTGCCTATTGTAATTGGGATTTTATTTATTCTTTTTGTAATACAACAATTTGGAACTAAATTAGTGGGAAGATTTTTTGCTCCTATTATGATGGTTTGGTTCGGAATGCTAGCCATTTTAGGGTCGATACAAATCGCACAGCATACCGAAGTCTTTAAAGCAATAAATCCTTACTATGCCTATAATTTACTAACGATTCATCCCGAAGGGTTTTTTGTTCTAGGATTTGTTTTCCTATGTACTACCGGAGCTGAAGCTTTGTACTCAGACATGGGGCATTGTGGGAGAAAGAACATAAGAATTAGTTGGGTATTTGTAAAAATAGCTTTAGTGCTTAACTATTTCGGGCAAGCTGCCTATTTAATTCATCACGAAGGAGAAACATTGCAAAGTTTAGGGGGTAAATATGGTAATCCTTTTTATTTAATTATGCCAGAATGGTTCAAGCCTTTCGGCATCGTAATTGCCACTCTTGCTGCTGTAATTGCTTCTCAAGCACTTATTACAGGTTCTTTTACATTGGTAAATGAAGCTATGAAATTAAATTTCTGGCCAAAAGTAAAAATAAAATATCCTACCGAGTTAAAAGGACAATTGTATATTCCTTCTATAAACTGGTTATTATTTTTAGGATGCGTCGGAATTGTATTGCACTTCGAAGAATCTAGCAATATGGAGCATGCCTACGGATTGGCAATTATATTGTGTATGATAATGACTACGATACTTTTGAATTATTACCTTATTATGAAAAGGGTAAAATTGTATTTTATCATACCCTTAATAACGCTGTACATGTCGATTGAGTTAAGTTTTCTTGCTGCTAATATCACTAAATTTACAGATGGTGGTTATGTTACCCTTTTTATAGCTTCAATCTTAACAGCAATAATGACTATTTGGTACAAAGCAAAACAAATTAGCAAAAGCTATACTAAGATTGTAAAAATTGAAGATTACAAAAAAGTACTAGCAGAATTAGGGGCAGATTTATCAATTCCAAAATACGCAACACATTTAGTATACATGACCAATGCGAATCGTATCGATGAGATAGAAGAAAAAGTAATCTATTCTATTTTACAAAAAAGACCCAAAAGAGCAGATATATACTGGTTTGTACATGTAAATATTTTAAATGAACCGTACAGAACTGATTATAAAGTTACCGAAATTCTGAAAGATGATTTGTATAGAATTGATTTTAATTTAGGATTTAGAGAACCCACCAAAATTAATTTAATGTTTAGGGAAGTAATCAAGGACATGGTCAAAAAAGGGGAAGTAGATATTACCAGTAGATACGAATCTTTGAATAAAAATAATATTATAGGAGATTTTAAGTTTGTATTGTCTGAGAAATTCTTGTCTAACGACAGCGACATGTTATGGCATGAAAAATTAATTATGAATTCTTATTTCTTTATCAAAAAATTGAGTTTATCAGAAGAAAGAGCTTTTGGTTTGGATAGTAGCTCTGTGAAAGTAGAAAAATTCCCGATGGTGCTTCATGCTCCAGAAAATATTGGATTGACTAGAATAAAATAATTAATTTTATTTTGAAATAAATCTTAAATAAAAAACACTGCGTTCTG
>JAYVGE010000393.1:0-2780 GCA_043772515.1 Flavobacterium sp.
CGTAAGCTTTTTGAAAGAAAGCACTTTTAAAACAAACTCTTTAAAGTAGTAATCCCTTAATGTATATAAACTTCTACTATCTAAAACCGATTTGGTCGCTATTAAATATTTCTAATCAATTAATTTCAATTTTCTCATCACAGTTTCCAAAGCTCTATTTATTTCTGTCGATATCACCATTCTATAATTGACATAAACATACAAAATGGTCACCAAAATTGATTTTAGTATAATCGCAAGTATTGGGTTAAAAGGAAACTGCCAGAAATAAAACAAAAGGAATAATACAGCAGTAATTCCTATCGAATACAACGTCTGATTGGTAAAAGGATACAAATGCATTCTTTTGACTACAAAAAGTAATTTGGCAACACTATAAATTGTAATCGACAATAACGTAGCAAATGCAGAACCAATAATTCCATACATCGGAATAAAAATCATATTGAGCACTACGGTCAAAAAGACCAAAAGCAATCCCAAAAACAAAACCATTCGATAGTACTTGGAGTTAAAAATAATAGCGTTATTATTCCCTAAAATTAGATCAAAGTATTTGGAAAGACCAATTATAAAAACCACCAAAATACCTCCACTATATTCTTTTGGCACCAACTCGTACAGCTGATTGATGTTGACAAAAATGCATAACATTACAAAACCACCAACAACTTGAAGATTGATTGAGGTTTTTTTGTACAAATTATTAAGTTCTTCGTGTTTATTCTCGTGCATTAACTTTGCCGTAATTGGATAGACTATCTGATGCATGGCACGACCGGGAACCGAAATTACCAAAGCAATATAGGTAGCAACCGAATAATAAGCAATATTTTCGATTTTCATATATTGATTGAGAATCATTTTGTCACCATCTAAAAGTAAATTGGCAACACTACCTGATAAAATAATATAAAAAGTATACTCTAATATGTTTTTTACATTGTGTGGAATAATAAACTCAAAATGAGGTTTCTTTATATAAAACGCATACAACATCGTTACTACAAACGCAACAAAATAAGTACCTGCCATGACATAAACAAATTCTACAACAGTAATCCATTTATAGTAAACTCCCATCAAAGCCGCTAAAGAGAACAATCTCAAACCTACTTCTTTGATAAAATTACCAAAAATAGAATGCATATGTACGCGTGCCCAAGCATAAAAAATTTCGAAATATGCCATACACAATGCGGTAAAAGGGATTAGCCAAATATACTCTCTAACTACTGGGTTTTTCTTAGAGACAAAAAACAAAATATCATCAAAGAAAAACAAACCAAGTAATACCAAAGGAATACACAGCAAGAGCGGAAACAATACCGTAAAAGATAGGAACTGAGATCGTTCCTGATCGGTCTGATATTGCGAATAGAATTTTACCAATGTATTTTGCATACCAATCGCAAACAAAGGCATAATAACATTTGCAGAAGACACAATGTAATTGGTTAATGCGTAATAGGTGGCTCCCAAAAAAACGGGATAGAGATAAATGGTATTAATGGCTCCGATTCCAAAACCAAAATAAGTTATTATTGTATTCTTTAAAGACTGATTTAGTACTATTCCCATTTTTTTTTGTCATTGCGAGGCACGAAGCAATCTCACTTTTAATTTACATTTTGTTAAGCAATTCAACTAATTCTTTGGTGAGATTCTTTCTAGAATATTTTTGCAAACCTACGCCATAGGATTGCAAATTTCCTTCTAAAAACTGGTTATAATACTTTAAAATCAAAGTTTTCAATTTCAATTTCTCTGCATAATCAAAAAACACTCCTGTGTTGGTCTCTGTAATAATTTCGGCAAAATCAGAATCTTTGGGACCAATAGCAATAATAGGTCTGTTGGAAACCATATATTCGAATAATTTACCTGGGATTATGCTTTTGGTTTCCTCCGAATTAATTTCGATTAGCAACAAAACTTGTGAATTCCTTTGGTGTGCTACTGCCTCTGAATGCGAGACATATCCTAAATTATTCAAATATGTATTCAACCCAAATTGTCCGATTGTTTCTAAAACTTCTTGACTTACAGCTCCTATTAATTTTATCTCTAAATGGGATTTGAAATCAGGAATTTCTTGAATTAATTCGACTATGCTTTCCCATAAGATCGTGGGATTTCTTTCGGAAAGAAACGAACCAATATGCGCGAGACTAAATAGCCTATCTAGGGCTTGTTTTCCTGTCTTTTCTGTATCATAACCATTCGTAATTACTGCAATAGGTTTGTTTGTAATAGCTTCAAACTCCGTTTTGGTTGTTTTGCTAGTTACAATAATCGTATCGGCAGTATTCAATACTTTACACTCTAATACTTTGTGTTTTTTTGCCGCATAATTAGATAAACGCAATGCTTTATGATAACCAATAGTGGTCCATGGATCCCGAAAATCGGCAAACCATTTTAGATCTAATTTTTGTTTTAATCCTAATCCTATGAGATGCAAGCTGTGTGGCGGTCCAGAAGTAATAATAGTATCAATATTATTTTCTACTATATATTTTTCTAAATAGCAAACCGATGGTTTTACCCAATACACCCGAGCATCGGGGATAAATAAATTCCCTCGAATCCACAACAAAGTCTTATCCAAAAAAGATTGTTTTTTTTGATTTGGAATAATCCCTGAACTAATTTTTTTGGTCTTATTTTTAGAAAAAAAAGAAGCCAATTGATAGGGTTCGAAAATTTTATTTTTTAAGATAATTGCCTTTTCCGAGACTTCACTTTCTAAATTGGCATCAACAATGGGATAGGTTGGG
>JAYVGE010000394.1:0-6714 GCA_043772515.1 Flavobacterium sp.
TTTTTATTATTCACTCTAAAAACACTAATCTTAACAATAGTAATCGCTATTGCTCTAGATTTTATATACACTGCTGTTTATCTGCAATCGAGTAATCGAAGTAAAATAGATCATATTTATAACTCCAAAAATGAAAATTATGATGTGGTTATTTTAGGATCTTCGAGAGCCAATAATCATTTTGTTTCCCAAATGTTTGAGGACAAAGGATTGAGAACCTTTAATTATGGGATGAGTGGAGGGCATCTGTTTGAAACTTCTTTGCTTTTAAAGTTAATGATAGAGCGACATTATAAAATTAATAATGTAATTCTAGAGACCGATTTGAATTTGTCAAATGATCATCAGGCAGAAGGAATTTCAGCGCAATTTCTACCCTATTTACATAATTCAGAAGCTATTGCAACCCATTTTGAGCAAGAGAATGATTTTACGGAGTTGTACTACATCCCTTTTTATAGATATATAAAATTTGAAACTGTAATTGGATTTAGGGAAATGTTTTTTAATGGGATTGATAAAAAAACTTCGTATCTCGATAATTTGGGTTATTATCCTTTAGGAAAGAAATCAAACGCCAATATGAAAAACAATATTGTCAATTTAAAACCTTTACCACATAATAAATACTACGAAGAAATTAAGCAAATTTGCAAGGCTAATAAAATTAATCTGATAGCTGTAATGACTCCAATGTGCGAAAACACAAAAGGGATTAATTATTTTGATAAAGTCCAAAAACTATATTCAGAAATTCATAATTATGAAAATGTGGTGATAGAAGATAAATATTTTTCCTCTTGCGGGCACATGAATGACACTGGGGCAAGATTGTTTACTGCCCGAATTTTAAAAGATTTTTTTAATAAATAAATGAAACAAAATCATCAAGTCTTAGCTCCCCTCTCCTCTGAAGAGGGGTTGGGGGTGAGGAACATTGCTTTCTTAACGCCAGAATATCCGCACCCAAAAACGGGTCATTCCGGGGGTATTGGTACTAGTATTAAGAATTTGGCTATTGGACTTTTGGCTCATAAATGCAAAGTACGAGTACTCGTTTATGGTCAACAAGAAGATGCTGTTTTTGATGATGAAGGTATTTGTGTCCAGCAAATAAAAAATGTAAAAATCAAAGGGTTATCCTGGTGGCTGACTCAAAAAAAGGTTCAAAAAATAATCAATCATTTATATGAATCTAAGGAAATAGATTTGATTGAAGCCCCAGATTGGACGGGTATTACTTCATTTATTGCTCCCAAGAAATGTCCTGTTGTAATACGATTGCATGGGTCGGACACCTATTTTTGTCATTTGGAGAACCGTCCTGTGAAATGGATTAATAAATTTTATGAAAAAAGAGCTTTACAAAATGCAGACGGATTATTGTCGGTAAGTCAATATACAGCCGATGTTACAAATGACATTTTCGGATTGGATAAAAAATTTACAATTATTCCAAATCCTATAGACACAAGTGTATTTCGTTCCAATAGTAAAGATCCTAAAGAAGGAAAAAGTATATTGTATTTCGGAAGTTTGATTCGTAAAAAGGGATTGTTAGAATTGCCTTTGATTTTTAATCGAGTTGTAGCAAAAAATCCCGAGACCCGTTTAATTTTGATAGGCAAAGACGTATCGGATATTCTATCAGGAGAGCGTTCTACTTGGCGAATGATGCAGGAATTATTTTCGGATCAAGCCAAGGATCAGGTGACCTATTTGGGAAGTATTTCTTATTCGAAAATAAAAACCAAAATCGAGGACGCTACACTATGTGTCTTTCCTTCTTTTGCAGAAGCATTCCCAGTTTCTTGGTTGGAGGCTATGGCAATGGGAAAGCCTATAGTCGCTTCGAATATTGGTTGGGCAAAAGAAATGATTGTTGATGGAGAAAGCGGTTTTTTGGTACATCCAAAAGGACACGATTTATTTGCAGGTAAAATAAATGATTTATTAGCAGATAATCAATTAAGATTTGATATAAGTAAAGCTGCAAGAACAAGAGTAGAGAGCGTTTTTGATATAAAGAAAATTGTAACCCAAAATATTGCTTTTTATCAAATAATTAGGAATCAGAATTCAAAAAAACAGCAATGAATTTAGAAGAATATAAAACGAATTCGGGTGAGATTATTCTCTATGCGGGTCAGCCTGATTTCGAAAAATTAGAGACGCTTGCTTTAGGAGCTGGAGATATCTGGCACAGTTCTTTGGAGCAAGGCTATAAAAATGTTTTTTCGGAATTGGTCTATCAAACAGCTACTTTTTTTTGGTATTTAAATGATTTTGATACGCTTTCCGAATGTGTGAGCTGGAGGGTAAATCCTAATGCATTTGCTGTTCGAAAAATGGTTTGGGAGACCCTAAACGGTTTCGATACAGAGTTTGAAAATCTTCAAATGCAAGCTTTAGATTTTGGTTATAATGCGGTACGTAATTCAGGTGCAGTTTCATTATATGTAAAACATTTATTTGTAATTGATACTGTCGAGAAGGTAAAAATATCGGCTAGAGATCGGTATACTTTTTTTATAAAAAACTTCAAGCAGGATCATGCACTATTTATGATTTATAGACAAGGATTATGGAAATGGAAGGAATGGGATGCTTTTTTGTATGCTAAAAATAATTTCAAGAAATCGATAGTAAAACCAATAGTGAAGCCTAGAGTTTTAAAAGAAATAGAAGGGAATCCAAAGGTGAGTTATATCATTCCTACCATGTTTCGTCAAGAGTATACTTTGCAATTATTAGCCGATTTAGAAAGACAGAGTTTTTCTGTTAGCCAAGTGGTTGTCGTTGATGCAACTCCTATAGGTAATCGTGACGAGAGTTTGTACAATCAGAAAAAGGTTCCGTTTGAATTAGTTGTAAAATGGCAGGAATCCAAAGGGAGCTGTAGGGCAAGAAATGAAGCAATTAATCTATGTACGGGGGATTATGTTGTTTTTGGAGATGACGATATTCGAATTCCATCGAATTTTATAGAAAATCACATTCGATTTTTGCAAACGAATAATTCTGGAGCATGTAATGGTTTGGATATTCGTGCCGATCATCAAAAGCAAGATTTAAAAGACCTAGAAAATAAATTAGACAAGCTAGGCAATAAAAGATGGATTGCCGGTTGTTCGCAATCGTTTAGTAATGCCAATTCCTGTGTAAAAAGAGAATTTGTAACACAGTTACTAGGGAACGATGTTAAATTTGATGGAGGCTACGGAGAAGATAGCGATTTTGGAATGTCATTGTCAAAAATAGGAGTTACAGTATTACATAACCCTTTTTCGGTAAATTTACATCTCAAACCCCCAATTGGAGGGTATCGATTTTGGGGAACTCAGGCAAAGATAACAGGAAAAAAACGAAAGTCGCAGCCCTGGGAATTGGATACTCCCGTAAAATGGATTCGGCCTGTGCCAAGTCCCACCGTTATGTATGGGATTATTAAACACTACACACCACAACAAGTAATAGAATACAAGCAAAAGCATTTTTTTCTATACCTTTTTAAAGGAGAAAAAGGATCTTTCTTATACCGATTAATCCGAATTCCCTACAAAAATATTCAATTCAAAAAATCCCTATTTTATGCCAAAAAGCTATTGGCTTTAGGAAAAAGAACCCGTTAATTTATGAAGTTTTCCCTAATCATCTGTACCTATATGCGCCCTAAGCCATTGCTCCAATTGTTGCAATCGGTATGGGAACAATCGCTATATCCAGATGAGATTTTGATTGTCGATGGTTCTACTAATCAGAAAACGCAACATGTTGTAACGGACAACATGTTTCTGAATCTAAATTATTTTTTGGTTACACAGGAGCATCGTGGTCTGACCAAACAGCGAAATTATGGAATTGCCCGAGTTGGATCGGATATAGAAGTAGTTTGTTTTCTAGATGATGATACCGTTTTAGAAAAAGATTATTTTGAGCAATTGCTCCACACATACAAAACATATCCAAATGCATTAGGGGTGGGTGGTTATATTCACAATGAGATGAAATGGGAATGTGTTGGGCCAAACCATCAGCCTAAAATAACTGAGTTTTATTTTGATGGATGGAAAAGAAAAGACGGTAGCCGATTCGTTTTAAGGAAAAAATTAGGATTAGACAGTAATTGCCCACCAGGATTTTCTCCTTTATTTTCACACGGAAGAAGTGTCGGTTTCTTACCTCCAAGTGGCAAAATTTATGAAGTCGAACAATTAATGGGAGGGGTTTCTTCCTTTAGAAAAGTCGTATTTGAAAGGTTTCTATTTTCTACTTATTTTGAAGGATATGGTTTGTACGAAGATGCCGATTTTTGCTTGAGAGTAGCTAAAACAGGGAAGCTATATCTGAATACTTTGGCCAAATTAAGCCATTATCATGCCGAATCAGGAAGACCCAACCAATACAAATACGGCAAAATGGTAGTTAGAAACGGTTGGTATGTGTGGCGCGTGAAAAATTCGAAACCAGTAGTAAAAGAACAACTCAAATGGCATTTCATTACAATAGTATTGACAATCATACGATTTAGCAATACCTTTACCACAACTAAGAGGAGGGAAGCTTTTACAGAAGCACTTGGAAGAACAGTAGGCTGGTGGAGTTT
This sequence comes from Flavobacterium sp., assembly GCA_043772515.1. GTDB lineage: Bacteria > Bacteroidota > Bacteroidia > Flavobacteriales > Flavobacteriaceae > Flavobacterium. Next base: position 4,607 of record JAYVGE010000394.1, read on the forward strand.
AATTTTTAGTAAGCCGTTTGCCTAAAATAAAAATAGACTTGAGCCAAATACTTGCAATAAAATGACAGAAATCAATCGTATAGAATAGAAACAAGAACGAACTGATTCGCTGGAAAAGAATTGATGCGGATTTTCAAGGATTTAGATATGGTAGAATATTGGATTCTGGAGTCCCACGAATTTTAGAAAATTACGGTAAAGATTGTTTTATTTTTTTTGCAAAATTTTTTGAGAATGATTTTTCTAGCAGAAAAAGAATAAAATGCAATGAATTCAGGTGATGAAGATGATATTTTAAGTACCCCAATAAGCAATTTAACGAATAGACAGCGAGAAGTTTTGGCAATTATAATTCAGGAGATAAAAATAGGGAGACGTACAATTGCAGAACAAATGAAAATTAATGAATCAGCTGTAAAAAGGCATCTGTAAATTTTAAAAGAAAAAGGTTATTATAGAACGAATGGGAAGTACAAGAGGATTTTGGAAAATAAATAATGAGCCAAAAAAGAAATAATTAAAACAACGGAATCAATATATAGGGTTTTACCCTCAACTGTGTGGGTACAAATTTTGACACGAATTGTCACGAATTCTATTTAAAAATACAATTACAGAAATATCTTTGGTATCAATAAATTTGTGCAATTAAAAAAGGTCTCTTTTTCGTGTAAATTAGTGCAATTCGTGTTTGCTTTTTTTAAAATAATTACAAAACTCAAACAATTCGGGGTAGAACCAAAAAGATAGTTTAAATGAATTTATTACAACTCATACAATCTGATTACAAAAAACATCAAAGATATGGTGGACATTTCTTTGTGATTGTATTTTTTACTCAAGGATTTTGGGCTGTTTTTCAATATAGGCTTGCTCACTTTATTTATTTGAAATTCAAATGGCAGCCATTTCGATTCTTAAGTTTATTATTGATGCTTTTTTGGCAGAAAATAATTGAAATTACAACTGGAATATCAATCCCAGCATCTTCAAGAATTGGGCATTCTTTTTATATTGGTCATTTCGGAGGCATTATTATCAATGCAAATTCTATTATAGGTAACAACTGTAATATTTCTCAGGGAGTGACTATTGGCGTTTCGGGACGGGGAGAAAAACGAGGGACTCCTATTTTAGGAGACGAAGTGTATATTGGTGCCAATGCAGTGGTGTCTGGAAAAATTACTATAGGGAATAATGTTTTAATAGGAGCTTGTTCTTTGGTAAGCAATTCTATTTTGGAGGGGGCGGTAGTATTAGGTGTTCCTGCTGTAATTATTTCCCAAAGCGGTTCTAAAGAATATATTTGATGAAGTTACTAATTGTTTCAGCGGCTCCATTTGTTTTTAAGAATAAAAAGTGTTTTGCCTACAGTCCTTATGTAAAAGAGTTAGTTATCTGGGAAAAAGAGGCTGCAGAAATTGCTTTTTGTTGTCCGGTTTGGAAAACTCAAAACGGATTATTAGTTGAAGAGATTACATTTGAAATAAAAAGACATTTTATTGTAATCGATTTTAATCTAAATAATTTTATCAATACTATGAAAGCCTTTTTTTATGCCTTTGTTAATCTTTCAATTATTTTCAAGGGAATGAATCAAGCCGATCATATTCATTTGCGTTGTCCAGGAAATATAGGTTTACTGGGGTGTTTTGTGCAAATGTTATTTCCTCATAAATCAAAAACGGCTAAATATGCGGGTAATTGGGACCCAAAATCAAAACAACCTTGGAGTTACCGTTTGCAAAAATGGATTTTGGCTAATAGATTTTTGACCAGAAATATGCAGGTTTTAGTGTATGGAGAATGGGAGGGAAGTACCAAAAATATAAAACCATTTTTTACCGCTACCTACTCCGAAGCCGATAAACTACCTTTGAATACCGCAAATTTAAAACAAAAAATCAATTTTATTTTTGTAGGAACACTATCTGTAGGAAAAAATCCTTTGTACACGATTCAATTAGTAGAAGCATTAGTCAAAAAAGGGCACGACGTAGCATTACGTTTATACGGAGAAGGAATCGAACGCAGCGTTTTAGAGAAATATATTAGAGAAAATAAGCTTGAAGAAATCATCTCATTAGAAGGGAATCAAAATCAGGAGG
>JAYVGE010000395.1:0-18079 GCA_043772515.1 Flavobacterium sp.
AACAGGCATAGCACTTTTTAGCTCCTCGACCAATATATCATGTCGTACTTCTACAGAAAAAGTATGGTGGTCGTGAATAGCTTGGTTAACCTCTAAATGGCTGAAATTTTTGATTATTATTTCACCTATTTTAATAGTTGTAATTGTTTGTAATGCCATTGTTGTATGAGTTAAATTATTTAATTGGTTGATATAAAACCATTAATACTATCGTGTGTTTTAGGCTTAAAACGATTGTACTCTGCAATATATTGGTCTTTTCATAGAAGAAAGCCAGACAACTTAATTTCTTTTCTAGTCCATAATTTAGTACTTTTCTGACTAGTTTTAGTTTATTGCTTCAACAAAATATTAGTCTAAAAGGTTTTAGTAAATGTAAATAAAGTTATTTATTTAGTAGCCATAATAAGACATAAAATTGCAAGAATAAAATAAGAGTTTAATGATTGCCTATTATGAAACTTCGAAAAATAATAAGAAGTTATAAATTGGAATAAAGCAAAGTTTTGAAGGTCTATTTTTAGGTTCAAGTATTTTCTTAGTATAGAACAAAAATCGTAACTGTTTTGAACAATTAAGAAAACAAAAAACAGTCTTAATATCTTTGATTGAAAGTTTGAAAGTAGATTTTTAAAACTCAACATTCTGTCTTTTGACCAAAATCGGAAATGACTTTTTGAGGAATTCAAAAAGCCAAAAAAAGTTGTTCAAATTTTACTCCACCCTTCGCTTCGCAAAGTATATTCTGAAAAGCTACTCAAAGTCTCTAGACTTAGAGCTATTTTTAATTGGCATTCTAAAAACGTAAATATTATAAAAGTCCCCGACTTTTAACCATAGTTTTAAAATCACTATTAGTTTAGAATTGATCCTTATTTTTTCTTAAATTCATCACAATGAATTTCTAACAATTAATGCACTTTTATTTTCTATTTGATTTTTTCTACCATTCAAAATCATTTCGGCCAAAATTCTTCCCATAGCCTCAAAATCGGTTGATATGGTGGTAATCCCATTTTCTACTACTTTTTTTAGAACTGTTTCATTGTATGAAATAATTCCGAAATCGCGACTCAATTTCAAATTCTGGAGTTTCGATTTTTCTATAACACGCACCAAGTCCCTGTCATTCGGGATAATATATACTTCTCCTAGTTTTATTTCCCTGTTTTTAAACTCGGTTATTAATTCATAATCAAAACCAAAATCGGTGCAAAATTTTTCAAAACCAATCTTCATTCCCAATGGTTCTCGAAACCCTGGGAAAATTAATATGAGTTTTTTATATTTTCCTAAGCTGCGTTTTCCTTTGGATAAAGCATCGTAGATGTCTTTCTTATGGTTTTGATATATTGCAGCGTAGGATTGCAACTCGTCGTTGGTTTGATCCAGAATATATACTTCAGAAGCAGGCAACGTTTTTATTATAGCCCCAGCTTCTGGCAAACTGGTTGGCATAATAATGTATTTGGTATAATTGCCATTGCTATCTGCTATCAATTTTTTGAATACATTGCTATTAAAATGATGAAAGAAAATTTCTATCTGAGCATCTTTGCCGATGTTCTCTAAAAAAGAATTATAAATATCTTCTTTAAAAATATTTAATTCATCGAACAACATAAAAATCCGTTGTTTTACGGTCACTTCAATGCTTTTTACATAATAACCTTTTCCAGGAATGGCATAAATAATCCCTCTCTTTTTTAATTCTTCATAAGCTTGCAAAACCGTATCCCTGGATATGGTAAACTCTAAGCAAATTTTATTTATCGATGGCAGTCTCTCCTTTATTTTTAGATTCTGTACTTCGATTGCTTTTTCTATAGAATAAATAATTTGTTTGTATTTCGGAATTCCGAGATTGTTTTGGATCGTAATTATTTTCATAGTAGATACTAAATAGGGTATCGCCATTCTTCATTAGTGTTTATGATTGAAATCATGGCTGTTTTTTTGCAAGATACAATAACTGGCAGGTACTAGTATAGTTTAGTGAAAAAATATTTTACTTTTGATTTTATTATACATAGAAAAACAATGAAAAAGGAGAATTTATCGCAGTTTAATACCAATTCAGAAGCAAAATTATTTGGAAAAATGCCAAATGGGAAACCTGTTTTTCTTTATGAATTAATCAATTCAAACGAAATTCGATTAAATATCACCAATTACGGAGCCACAATAACCGCATTAAAAATCCCCTTAAAAAACAGAAAACTAATAGATGTTGTTTTAGGTTTTGACACTCTAGATGCCTATTCAAAATCTTTTACACTGGCAAGAAGTCCCTATTTTGGAGCTACAATTGGTCGTTATGCTGGTCGAATTAATAAAGGCACCTTTTGTTTAAATGAAAAAGTAATTCATTTAAACAAAAACCATAACGAACATTCGCTACATGGAGGCACGGTCGGTTTTAGTCAAAAATCATGGGAGACAATCGAGCTTACCAGCGGCACAAATCCCTCTATAACATTAAGATATACTAGCCCAGATAAGGAGGAACATTTTCCTGGAAAATTAACTGTTACCATAAAATATACCTTGACTGAAGAAAACGAATTAATCATAGAGTACAACGCAAACACCACCGAGGATACGATTTTGAACTTAACACATCACGGCTATTTTAATCTCGACGGACATGCTTGTGATTTGTCAAATCAAGATTTAATCGTCAATTCAAAATCGATTATAGAAACAACCGAAGATATGATTCCGAATGGTAGTTTTTTGACCGTAGCAAATTCTCCGTTCGATTTTACTTCGGCAAGAAAGTGTCCCAAAAAAATGGATACTTCTTTTGTTCTTACTAACAAACAGGAGCTTGCTGCAACTCTTGTTAGCAATAAAAATGGACTAAAAATGAGTATTTATACCGACCAACCTTCCGTTCATATCTATATTGGCGGAGAATGTAAGAGCATTGTCGGGAAGGAAAATACCAACTACCATTCGTTTAGCGGAATCTGTTTTGAAACCCAAAATTATCCAGATGCTCCAAATCAGGAACATTTTCCGAGTTCAACACTACGAAAAGGAGCAACTTATGCTCATAAAACGATTTACAAATTGGAATCTATTTCAGAAAACACAAAACAAATTTAATGAGTGCCTTTTTAATAAAAAAAACAACGGCTTTTTTTCAGGAAACATTTGGTTCGTCTCCAGAAAAAATAGTGCTTTCCCCCGGAAGAATCAACATCATTGGCGAACACATCGATTACAACGATGGTTATGTCTTACCAGCGGCTATTGACAAAATTATTTGCTTTGCTTTCGAAAAAAACAATTCGAATCGAGCTACAATAACAGCAATTGACATGGACGACATGTTTGAAATTGATTTGCTACAAACCGTTCAATTGAGTCAAACTGTTTGGACCAATTACCTGCGAGGTGTTATCAATCAATTGAAAATAAATGGATTCGTATTTGAAGGATTCAACTGTGTTTTTAGCAGTACAATTCCTGTTGGTTCAGGCTTATCCTCATCGGCAGCATTAGAATGTGGTTTTCTATTCGGAATTAGTGCCCTTTTTAATTTGAATATAAAACCAATAGACATGGCACTAATGGGACAAAAAGCAGAACATTGGGTTGGCATTAATTGCGGAATTATGGATCAATTTTCGAGTGTTATGGGGCTAGAAAACAAAGTCCTAAAAATTGATTGCAAAACATTGGAATTTGAATACCATGATGCCAATTTTGCCGATTATTCTTTGATTTTGCTGGATAGTAACGTTACACATTCCTTATTTACCTCGGCATACAATACAAGACGAGAAGAGTGCGAAGAAGGACTTATAATTATTAAAAGTCGGTTCCCTGAAATCACGAGTTTCCGGGATTGTACAGAAAATCAAGTACTTAGTTTACAAAAAAAAATGAGTTCTGCAGTGTTCAAAAGATGCCATTTTGTGGTAAAAGAAATCGGCAGGGTTATCAAAGCTTGTAAAGCTTTAGACAATGGAGATATTGAAATTTTAGGAGAATTAATGTTCGAAACTCATGAAGGATTGTCATCGGAATATGAAGTAAGCTGCGCCGAATTGGACTTTTTGGTAAATACTGCAAAAGAAGAAAATACGGTAATAGGTTCCCGATTAATGGGGGGTGGTTTTGGTGGCTGCACGATCAATTTGGTAAAAAAAGGACTGGAGGAAGACCTTAAAAAAAGGGTTTCTAAATTGTATTTTGATGCTTTTGGAATAGAATTAAAAATATACGATGTAAAAATCGGAAACGGTACATCACTCTATAATAATGAGTTATAATGAAAAGATTTGACATCAACGAAGATCCGCACCGGCGCTACAACCCATTAATCAACCAATGGGTTTTGGTTTCTCCGCATCGTGCCAAACGCCCTTGGCAGGGACAGAATGAAACCGTAACAACTGAAGCATTACCCAAACACGACCCTAACTGTTATTTGTGCCCAGGAAACATTCGTGCCAATGGAATGACAAATCCTGCGTATGAGAATTGTTTTGTTTTCGAAAACGATTTTGCCGCCATCAAACAAGACGACATTATTTTTGAAGACGACATCCAACAAACTTTTTTCAAGGCACAGCCCGAAAGAGGTATTTCGAAAGTGGTTTGTTTTTCTCCAGAGCACCATTTGACTTTGCCCGAAATGCAGATTGATGCCATCGTAAACATTATTCAAACTTGGCAAAAAGAATACGACGATTTAGGTAAAATAGCGTACATCAATCACGTTCAGATTTTTGAAAACAAAGGAAGTGTTATGGGTTGCAGTAACCCGCATCCCCACGGACAAATCTGGGCACAATCGTCTTTGCCAACCGAAGTAGAGAAAACACAAATAAATCTAAAAGCCTACTTCAAAAAACACAAAAGCAATCTTTTGCAGGATTATTTGAAAGAAGAGTTAAAGTTAAACGAAAGAATTGTTATAGAGAATGATCATTTTGCAGTGCTAGTTCCTTTTTGGGCAATTTGGCCTTATGAAACCCTGATTATCAGCAAACGTCATATTATAAAAATCACCGATTTTACGTCGACAGAAACCAATGCTTTTGCAAATATCTTAAAACAACTAACAACCAAATACGACAATCTCTTCCAGACCTCATTCCCCTATTCATCAGGAATACATCAATCACCAACCGATGGGGAGTTACATCGGGAATGGCAATTTCACATGCATTTTTACCCGCCATTATTACGTTCGGCAACAGTTAAGAAGTTTATGGTAGGATACGAAATGCTTGGCGAATCGCAGCGAGACATCACCCCAGAGAGAAGTGCCGATATTTTAAAAAACCAATCAGATGTCCATTATAAAAAGGATATAAATCTAAATTCTTAACTCTCATGCAAACCTTATCACTCCAAGATTACATCGTTTTCTTTTTATATTTTCTAATCATCGCAGGCTACGGATTATGGATTTATCACAAAAAAAAGATAGAGCATTCCAGTAGTAACGATTATTTTCTAGCCGAAGGATCACTGACTTGGTGGGCAATCGGAGCCTCCTTAATTGCCAGTAATATTAGTGCCGAACAATTTATTGGAATGAGCGGAAGCGGTTTCAAAATGGGTTTAGCCATTGCAACTTATGAATGGATGGCAGCGGCAACACTTATAATTGTTGCCGTATTCTTTATGCCTGTTTATCTAAAAAACAAAATTTTTACCATGCCTCAATACCTAAACAAGCGCTACAATAGCAATGTAGCAATGATTATGGCGGTCTTCTGGTTGTTGCTTTATGTTTTGGTCAACCTAACTTCGATATTATATTTGGGTGCTTTGGCAATCAGTAGTATTTCGGGGTTAAACCCTACATTGTGTATGATTTTCTTGGCATTTTTTGCCGTTATGATTACACTTGGAGGAATGAAAGTGATTGGATATACCGATGTGATTCAGGTTTTTTTCTTAATTTTAGGCGGATTAGTAACAACCTATTTGGCTTTGAATCTGGTGGCTGAAGAATTTGGCTCAAAAGGCGCAATCAATGGTTTTAATTTGATGACTACACATGCCAATGATCATTTTCATATGATTTTTGAGAAGAGCAATCCCAACTATATGGATTTACCAGGTTTATCGGTTCTAATAGGTGGAATGCTAATTATCAATTTAAACTATTGGGGTTGCAACCAATACATCACGCAACGCGCTTTGGGTGCCGACCTAAAAACAGCCAGAAGCGGCATTTTGTTTGCGGCTTTCTTAAAGTTACTAATGCCTGTTATTGTAGTTTTACCAGGAATTGCCGCTTTTGTATTGTACCAAAACGGTCATTTTCAGACAGAAATGCTTCAAGACGGAGTCGTAAATCCTGATCGAGCATATCCTATTTTGCTCAATTTACTTCCAGTGGGGCTCAAAGGACTTTCGTTTGCGGCCTTGACAGCAGCCATTGTAGCTTCTTTGGCAGGAAAAGCAAATAGTATTGCGACTATTTTTACATTAGACATTTACAAAACCAAACTAAACAGCGATGCAACCGAAGAAAAATTAGTTAAAGTAGGCAAAAAAACAATTATTGTCGCCATGCTAATTGCCGTTTTCCTTGCTCCATTTTTAGGAATTGACAAAAAAGGAGGCTTTCAATATATTCAGGAGTACACAGGATTTGTGAGTCCAGGTGTTTTTGCAATGTTTATTTTAGGGTTCTTTTGGAAAAAAACAACTTCAAATGCGGCTCTTTTTGCAACAATTGGAGGCTTTCTATTCTCTCTTATATTCAAATTCATACCTACATTTGTCGATTTGTCTTTCTTAAATCCGTTGGGGTTTTCGGCTCCAAACACCAGTGGCATCTACGAAATCCCGTTTATAGACAGGATGGGGTTTGTTTTCCTGATTTGTGTAATCGGAATGTACATCATCAGTATTTACGAAACCAGAAAAGGCGTAAAACCAAATGGTCTGGAAATCGACAACAAGATGTTTAAGCTCTCTCCAGGATTTACCGTCGGAGCATTGGTTGTATTGTCTCTTTTAGCCGCTTTTTATACCTTATTTTGGTAGTAGTTTATGGCTAGTTGTCAAACGAGATAGTTTCAACATTGATTTTATCGTATTCCTTATGTGTCCCAAACCAGATGATGTAACAATTTTGTTGTAGAAAATTTAACGAAGCAACTAACCTAAAATCATTCCCTTTGATGTTAAAAACTACTCTGTTATTATTTACAACACTGGCGTTTCCATAAACGATTTTGAGTTCGTTAAAATTATTAAATACTAACTTTAAAAAGTCATTGTACCAAATTATCAACTGATTTTCAGCATTTGGGTACTTGTCAACATAATAATGTATCGTTTTCTTAATGAGGACTTTCAAACACCAAAGACAGCACTGTGTTTTCAATTTGCAAACTTTTCTAATGCTGTTTTTGCAACAATCTAATTCCTAGCCTTAATCGATGTTTAAAATAGTTTTGTGTTGCTATCAGAAAACAAAAATGAGATAAGATGTTCCTTATTATTTAAAATTCTTAAACCTTTTTTATAACATACGTTACAATTCCCCAAATGACCAACTGACTTTCTTCGGTCACTTTTATGGGTTGATAATTGGCATTTTCTGGCATGAGAAATAAACAACCTTGTTCTGCTTTGATGCGTTTTACGGTAAACTCGCCGTCGATAAAGCAAATTGCAATTTTATTATTTCGAGGCTCTAGACTTCGGTCGACCACTAGAACATCTTGGTCATTTATTCCGGCATCAATCATCGAATTTCCTTTGACTTTTATATAAAAAGTAGCCAAAGGATTTTTGCTTAATGCAGTGTTTAGATCAATATTGGTTTCCATAAAATCGGCTGCTGGCGAGGGGAATCCTGCCGAAACACCATCTGAAATAAAAGGAATTTTTAAGTCACTTTCGAAATCAGGCAGAAAGAATATTAGTTTTTGCTCTATTTTTATTGGCATTTTATTTCGAGAATTTCTTTAAAATTAGTGGTGTATTTTGGAGACAAATGATTTTGATTCATATCCCAGGTCAAACTCAAATTTTGCGTTGCTAGTTTTACTTTCGTATCTCCAATTTTTCTGTTAAGCTGATCCATTACTTTCATCAAAGCCAAATGTTTTGGATTTTCCTCTTCAAATAATTGCAATTGCTTTTTGTTTTCGTCTATGAGTTCTGTTACAATAACTCCTGCTTTCTTGAACTTCAGATTTTCATTTCCTTGGTGCAATTTTCTCAACATCGCTATTGCTACATTCGAAATTGTCAAGGTAGAATTTGTTGCAAATGGCAACGTTACCGCACTATTAAAATAATATTTTGAAGTTTCTATAACCTGTTTATCCATTACCAACATCACAATAATAGTATGACAACAGGAATTTTGTATTCTCAATTTGGCGGCACAAACGGCAGCAAAAGTAGCTATTCTCTCTCTCAGTAAATCAAAATCCGAGATTGGTCTGGGGAAACTTCTTGTAGTGCTAATACTTTTCTTTTGATCTTGGATGGGTTCTAAATTCAAGACCGATTTACCTTCTAACTCATATTTTAATCGAAGACCAATGATGCCCATTTCTTTCTTAATCCAATTCTCGTGTTGCGGGGCAATAAAATCCAGAGCGGTTTTGATATTTCGCAATTTTGCCTTTTTTATTGTTTGGTATCCAACGCCCCAAACATCTTCTATTTTTGTCCATTGCAATGCTTTAATCCGTTTTTCATCGGTATCAATTACGTAAACCCCTTGCGTTTTGTCTTGGAATTTCTTGGCAATTTTATTGGCTACTTTAGATAAAGCTTTCGTTTCTGCAAAACCAATACACACTGGAATTCCTACCCATTTTTGCACACGGCTTTTCATTTGAAGACCATACTTGTGATAGTCTGAAATAACCATTCCGTCAAAATTGAGAAAAGCTTCGTCTATACTGTAAATTTCAAGATTGGGCGTAAATTCATTTAAAATTGCCATCACCCGATTACTCAAATCGCCATAGAGTGCATAATTGGAAGAAAATAATGTTACGTTTTTTTCTTTTACGAGCTCCTTGATTTTAAATGCAGGAACACCCATCGCAATCCCGACTGCTTTGGCTTCTTCGCTTCTAGAAATCACACAGCCATCATTGTTCGATAGTATCGCAACAGGTTTACCAACCAATTGAGGCTGAAAAACCCTTTCGCAGGAAGCGTAAAAATTATTACAATCGACTAAAGCATACATCTTACAAAATTACGCAATATGCATTTATACGAGTTGATAATACAAATTAATTTTAGGAATTGTTAATAAGTGGTTTTAGAAGATATGCTTGCCTTTGAGTATAAGTTATAGCAAAACCCAATTATAGTATAACCCAATCGCTTCTATCTCCTTTGGAGAGGAGGATAAAAAATTGGACTATACTATAATTGGGTTTTAGTATTACACCGAAGCGATTCCTATCTTTAAACCGACTTTTACAATAGCTAAAAAATTATTTTCTTTGTTACAACTACTCCGTTTTCTAAAGTGATTTTTGCAATCAAAACCTGTTGCGCAACATTCAAATGTATCACTTGAAGCTCTTTGCTGCTGACATCCTTCTTTTCGTAAACTTGTTTTCCTAACAAATCATAGAGAACTACTTTTTCAATAGCTTCTACAAACGAATTAATCTTAATCTCTTTGTTTCTGACAGCAACTACAACTTGATTGTTTTCTTTGTCAAAATCTCCTGTTCCTAGGGTTGTATTACTATATTTTAGCACAAAACGATTATTAAAAGTTCCTATATCTGAACTAAAAGTATACGGTCCGTTTTTAAGATTATGAGTTACTTGAGTCACTTTGTCTTCGATAAAAACAGGATTGTCTGCAAACAAACCATCAAAGTTATTGATAGCAATGCTAAACGATCCCGAAAAGGTAGAACTGTAGCCCAAAGGAACAAGGTCTTGCCTATCAAAAGGCAATGCTTTTCCTTGAATCGTCAAGTTTTTGTCCTGACTAACACTATAAAAATCGACAAAGGTATTCCCGTTAAAACTTACTCCATCAAAAGAGCTATCAAAATCGTTTGTAGCTCCAGTGACATATCCTACGAGCATTTGCTTAAAAAGTCCTTGGGTATTGGTCAAATTCAACCAGATACGATTCTTTTCGATAGCTGTTGTTTTAGACTTGGTGCTCATTCTAAAAAACTGGTTGTTATTTCCGATCTCCCTCATATCATTAATAAATTTTACCTCTCCTCCTTTTTTACTTTCTACAAAAAACGATTGCCCTGCTGCTATTTTACCTGTTGGCGAAACACCTCCACTTCCAGCTACTGCTCCCGTTCCATTATACGTTGCATAATCATTGGTAGAATATTGGTAGAGATTTGAGATAGCGGTATTGTGTGTCCAGAAATAAAGCGTTCCATTTAGAGGTGCGTTAACATCTACGCTATTCGCTGCTAAAAACTTATCTGCACTTATCGCCGAAGGATAAGGATTGCCAATTAAGTTATAGATTTCTGTCCCTTTATTATCGTACTCGGCAACAAATGTTTGTTTCCCATTATTAGCGGGTCCCACAAATTGTACTGCCTGAGTGTGAGTTCCCGAACCCACTGGAGGAATCCTAATGATATACCCTTTGGCAGGAATCATCGGATTAGCAACAACCTCTTGAAACCAAGCATTATTGACAAAGCTATAATATCTTTGGTACGTCGTATACGGAGACAATACATTCAGTTTTTGTCCTAATACAGGCGAAGACCAATAAGTATAATCCTTATCTTTCATTGGAGCCGAAATACGTTTGTATGTTATATTTCCCATATTTATGGCAGCATCATTTATTTGTACTAAGCTCGCTTGATTCTCAAAAATCAAATTTCCTCCTGTGGTGGTAACCCCATTGGTGATTGTCAATGTTTTACCACTTGCGATTGTAACGGTAATACCCGTATTTACAGTACATGAGCAACCCGCTAAATCTACAGTCAAAGTATATGGAGATACAAAAACAATATTATCTGCATTAGTTGGTGTGCCCGAGGGTGTCCATGAACCGTTCCAAGTTTTAGTAGGTGCCGAAACAGTTATCACACCCGAATTTGAACTACTTCCACAAATATTAAAAGCGCGTAACCTTACATAATAAGTTACCCCCGGCATTAATCCTGAAACATTATCTGTGAGTACATTTCCTAATACTTTATCTTGATATCCTGCTACAAAGCCACCACCAAATAATGGGTCAGTGGCAACATCCAATCGGTAGCCAGTCGCATTAGCAACGGCTGTCCAATCGGCAACAAAAGAAGTAGCCGAGCAAGTCAAGGATTTCCCGTTTAATGTTGGTGCATTTGGTACGGCCGTATGTACCGTAACTGTTATCGGATTTGATGTTATTGCTGGCGTACAAGTACCACTGACTACTACAGTATAACTCCCTGCATCGCCAACAAGAGGATTAGTCAGTGTAAGTGTTGCCGTTCCTTGACCGCCTATTACACCGCCATTTACAACATCAACTCCTGCTTTTTTCCAAATATAAGTCAATCCTGTTCCTGTTGCAACAACCGTCATACTTTGTGTCCCAGCACCTGAGCAAGTTGCTGCGGGAGCTGTAGGTTGCGTTGTAATCGCTGGCACAGTATTGGTTGCATTTACAATCCAAGAACCCGTTTGGGTACACCCTTTTAAAGAGGTTGTTAAATTATAAGTCCCAGGGTCTAAACCCGTCAAGCTGATTGCATTTGAAGTAAATGCACTAGCCGTTTTTGTCCAACTATAAACATAAGGGTCTTTCCATATTGGAGCACTTATTAAATTCCCAGTTGGAGCAACTGATCCAACGCCGGTAACGATTAGACCTGAGCCTTCTTTAAAACTATATCCAGCCAGCAAACCAGCTTGTGAGACATCATACTCTACAAATCCAGAGGCCATATTTGTAATTTCGGTAGGAGAAAGTGCTTTACTCCAAAAACCCAGTTTAAAAACTTCACCTGTTAATCCTACACCTCCAGCATCCATAACTCCCCATCCTATTTTTGTATTGTAACTAGCATTCGAACCGTAGTTAGAGGTAGTATAATTGGTATTTGCTACCTGAACCCCATCGATATAAAGTATAAGGTTAGCACCATTTCCCGCCACCGCTATATGATGCCACGCATTATCTGCAGGATACGAAGTTAAAGGGTAACTCACTTGCCCCCCTCCTGCAGTCCAACACGTTAAATTGTTTCCTTCAAAACCAAATTCGATCACATCGTTTTGCCCAAACAATGACATTCTATTTAGATACTTTGTTTTATCAAATTTTATCCAACCTTCTGCTGTAAATTGAGCTCTATTTGACAATAATTTTTGTCCAAAATCTACATGTGAACTTATTGGTGTCGTAGATCCTGAATTTAGATTCGTATTCGTAAATGATAATGAAGCCGGAGCAACAGCATTCGTAATCGTAATCGCTCCTGTATTACCTGTAGGACATAGAGCATTTGTAACTGTAGCCGTAGGAATAGGTGGTGAGCTGTAAGCAATAATATCAACAGCACCACTCATAGCAGCCGTACAAAGACCTATGTTTCTAGTAGCCAAAACGGTATAATTTCCTGTAACATTATAGCTCCCAAAACTAATAATACTACCAGTACCCGCAATTACAGAACCAACAGCCGTAGCACCTCTTAACAACTGATAGCTGACTCCTATTTGCGAATTAGACAATCCTATCGTGGAGCCAATACTACTGCTGCAATAATTTCTTTTTGCAGGATCCACTCCTCCTAGAGTACCCGTAATAGTGTAAACAGTCGGAAGAACGCAAGGCGCCCAGCTAAAAGTTAATCCATTTGTTGGCAATTTACCAATTCCAGTATTACAAGTAGCAGTGTTAACTATACCCGCTGAAGAAGATAGCCAATCGTTAGTTACTACCCTGTTATTAAAATCTGTATTTGATGTACCACGTAACCCAACTTGCGTTACTAAATCAATACCGTAAGTTGTTGCACAAGCCCCATAAACAATTTGTACAGTATTGCTTCCTTCGCTCAATCTAATTTGGAAATTAAAATCTGCGTTTTGAGCACCGCCACTACTATATCTTCTAGCATTTTTCCATTCGACAACAAAAACCCTATTAGGAGAAGTTCCAACCGTATTGTAAACGACGCTAAAACCATTACTAGCTAAATCCCTACCTAAAGCACTAATAGCTCCCGCATAGTTGGTACTTCCCGAAATTGGGATATATTCTGAATTAATAGAATATGTTGCCCCAAAAGTTATAAACCCATTAGAATTTATAGAACAACTAGTATAATTAACCCCATTAAAAACAAACGTAAAAGGAATAGGAATAGGAGCTGAAACGTTATCATCCCATCCAGAGGAAAAAACAGTAGTTGATATCCCTAATGGATTAAAAGTTCCCGCAGTTTGGGCAAATGAATAATTAGCAACTTGAGCATTAATAATACTCCCAAAAAAAAGGAAGAAAATAACAAATCCCAAACTACACTTAGCCTTTAAAAAAAAATCTATTGTTGAATTATTAAAAATGTAACTTTGCTTCATAAAAATATGTTATTTAATAAGTTTTAGTATCCTTTTTTTTGGAGAAAATTTCATAAAACTCCTCCTTATTATCCCTCTAAATCACTGACTAGCATATTGTTTTAAACGCTTACCAGCATGCGAAAATAATCATTATAAAATTATTTTTAACAAAAAAAACAAACTAATCGATAAAAAAATATTTGGTTACGTCAAATCGTTAGTACTCCTTAATTTAGAGGGTGTCTCTATGCTTGTTTTTAAATTGCTTAACTTCCTTTTCGGAAAGGATTTAGAAACGAAGACTAAAAACTAAAATGAATATTCTATTTTTGCTGTTGCAAAAGAACAAAAAATCACATTGTTTTATATTAGAGTTTATAAATATTTAGGGGATTACTACATTTAAAGCGTTCTCATCAAGGTGCTCATAAGCTTCCTATACATAAACTTTATGACCAACAAAGTCAAAATGCCTTGCTGGATTCTCGTTCTCCTATCAAGGTCTTTTTTGACCTTGTTGGTACACTTTTCAAGTACTTCTTTTAAAAAAAACTTAATATGTATAAACTCTATTAGTAAATATTTCAAAATAAATTCATATCATCACTTCACTATCTTGCTATTTTATAGGAGCTCCGCGAACTTCTTTTCGCCTCGTTCTTTTTAAAAGAGAAAGAAGAAAAAAGAAGAAAAATCACCCAAATTTGTAAAATTTGCAACTAAAAAACAATTCAGGAACTGTTTAATTAATGGTTCTACTTATTTTAAACCAACGTATGAAAGATTTTTTTTCGATAAAAGAAGCCATTCAAAAAATAGAACATTTTTGCGCCTACCAAGAACGTTGTCACGAAGAAGTCATTTCGAAATTATGGAGCATGAAGATGTCTCCTGACCAAATGGATGCGATTATAGTGCATCTTATTGGCGAAAATTTCCTAAACGAAGCCCGCTTTGCCTGTAGTTTTGCCAGAGGAAAACACCGCATTAAACATTGGGGAAAAATTAGAATCACGAACGAACTCAAAGCCAAAAAAATAAACCAGACCTTGATTGCGCTTGCGCTAAAGGAAATTACTCCCGAAGAATATACCAAAACTTTCGAAAACCTTGCCCATCGCAATTGGGAATCGATTAGAGAGAGCAATCCCCTAAAAAAACGAAAGAAATTTTGCGACTATATGCTACGAAGAGGCTTTGAGAGTAATTTGATTTATGATAAAGCACGGGAATTAGAGAATGAGAAGTAATCCTTTTTTATAAACTCAAAAGCACACTTACCGCATTACCCCCAAAACCAACCGCATTGACCAACACCTTCTTGATGATTCTAACCCTGACAGGGTTAGAATCATCAAGAAAAGGCACTCCGATAAACTGATTGTGTTGCAGCATCAAAATAGCCATTTCTATACTCAAAATTCCCGAAGCGCCAAAAGTATGTCCAATTTTCCATTTATTGGTCGTTAACAAAGGTAGTCTTTCGCCAAAGACTTTCTCAATGGCTACATACTCCGTCAAATCGCCTTTTATGGTTCCTGGCGCATGCATCACGACAACATCCACCTCGGAGATATCCGTATTTTGCAACGCCATTTTCATTGATTTCTGAAAACAAGTCGCTTCGGCAGAAATCGATATATTGTGTTCCAAAATTTCGGTAGCATACCCAATTCCTTCAATAAAAGCAAGTGCATTCTCTTTTTTTCCAATTTCGAGACAACATACTCCCGCCCCTTCTCCCAAAATCATGGTGCTTTGTTTTTTTTCCAAATCCAAAGCTCTATTGGGATATTCATTAAGTTCGAGCTGATCCTTTTTGTTATTGTAGTAAATTTTCAAGGCACGCATTTGTCCAATAGTAAAATCGGTCAGCGGTGCTTCACTTCCTCCCACCAAAAACTTATCTGACATACCCGCTCTAAGCCATGCCACACCGTTAAGTACTGCGTGCAAAGCCGTCGAACAAGTAATAGAATGAGAAATTTCGGGTCCCGTACTTTGTAAATCATGGGCAATCCATGAAGAAATATTACCCAAAGTGGTCGTAGGCGATGCCAACGTTTGCGCTTTACCAGTTTCTAAATACTCTTGAAAGTGTTTTTCGAATAAATCGGTTGCTCCACGAGAAGAACCAATGTTAATCCCGAAAACGTCCTCTTTTGACCAACCCGCTTTTTCTATGGCTTTGCGAGAAGCAACCATCGCATACAAAACCGATTTATCTAAAGCTTTGTATTTAATGTCCGATTGCCGTAAAAATTCAACTTCTGCTGCGCAAAAAGAATCGAGAGTAGCAACCACCGTATTTTTATGGTCTAAATAATGCTCTGAAAAACAATGATTTCCCGAAAGGTAGTTTTCCCAAATGCTTTTTGATGAATTTCCTAATGGCGAAATAGAAGCTATGGCTGTTATGGAGATAGTTTGCGACAATTTTATATTAATTACAAACCCGACAGGCTAAAGAAACCTGTCGGGTTTAATTTGTCAGCAAATTTAAACTATTTCCAAAGCACTTTCGACTACATCATACACTTTTTGCAATTGAGCATCCGTAATCACATAAGGAGGCAAAACATATATGATATTACCAACTGGACGAAGAATCACGCCGTTTTCAATAAAAAAATCATATAGTTTATTGCGCAAAGTCCCGTAGTAACTGGCGGTGCTTTCCGTTTTTATTTCTAAAGCAAAAATAACACCCAAAACTCTAGTCGTAATCACTTTGGAATGCTTTTCAATCTTTTTTTGAAAATCGAGATGCCTTCGATTTACCCGAACAATATTGACTTGCATGTCATTGGTTTGCAATAATTCTAAACTTGCCAAAGCCGCCGCACAACCTGTTGGGTTAGCCGTAAAAGTATGCCCGTGAAACAAAGCTTTATTAATGTCATCATCATAAAAAGCGTCAAAAATTTTCTGTGTAAAAGTGGTAATCGCCATCGGAATGGTTCCGCCCGTTAAGGCTTTTGACAAACATATCATATCGGGTTTTTCGACCAAATAATCACAAGCAAAAGTCTTTCCTGTTTTTCCAAAGCCCGTCATTACTTCATCTGCAATGGTGAGGACATTTTGTTCTTTACAAATTCTAAGCAACACATCCAAAGCCTCGGATTCGTACATAACCATTCCCGCTGCTCCTTGCACCAAGGGTTCGAAGATAAAACCAGCGCAATTGTTATTTTTTATTACCTCCTTCAAAGCATCAAAACTTTCCTGCTCCAATCCTTTTACGGGAACTGGAATCCGAACCACATCGATAAACATCCCCTGAAAAGCTTGTGTATAAAATGAGATTCCGCTTGTTGCCATTGCGGCAAAAGTATCTCCATGAAAGGCATTTTCGAAAGCTATTATTGTCGTTCTCTTTTCTGATTTATTGAAAAAATACTGAAGCGCTACTTTAATTGCCACTTCAACCGCCGTAGAACCATTATCTGAAAAAAAGATTTTTTGCTGATTTTTTGGTAAAATGGCAATCAATTTTTCGGATAAAACCACAGCCGGTTCATGGGTAAACCCTCCAAAAAGAACATGTTCTAATGTCGTCAATTGTTTGTAAATGGCATCGGCAATAAATGCATTGGAATGCCCGTAGGGATTTACCCACCACGATGCAATTGCATCAATGTATTCTTTATCATTTTCGTCCCAAAGCAAAGCGCCCTTTCCTTTTTTAATAGCAATTGGTAACGCTGCGGTTTTATGTTGGGTATACGGATGCCAAAGATATTGGCTGTCTCTTTCTGTTAAAGTCATTGGATAAAAGGATATAGAAAACAGAGTATAGAAAAATGGCTAAACTCTGCGATTTTTGACAAAGATAGGAAAGTCTATTCTCTTTATTATACATTCTATTATCTTATAAACCCAAAAGTTCAGCCCGAAACTTATCTGCATATTCTTTGATTACATTTTGATCAAAATAAGGCTCTAGTTCGATTCTTCCGATACATTTGATTCCTATTTTATTCAAAATAATAGATTCCGTTGATTTGTTTTCATCTCCCGAAAAAATAATTCCAGCAATACCAATATTTCGATTTCTCAAGGCTTCTATCGTCAGCAAAGTGTGATTGATACTCCCCAAATAATGCCGAGAAACCACTATGACTTTATAATCGGGTTGGATTAAATCGATTACACATTCGGTATCATTCAAAGGAACAAAAACACCTCCCGCTCCTTCAATAACCAAATGATTTTGGGTGAGTGGCTCTTTTATTTGTTGCAAATCAACAACAACTCCATCAATTGCAGCGGCAAGATGTGGACTAGCTGGGGTACGAAGCAAATAAGCATTGGCATGAATTACGGTCACATTATTAGAAACAAATGATTTTATTTTATGACTGTCGGAATTCTCGACATCGCCAGCTTGTATGGGTTTCCAATAGTCAGCCTGTAAAGCTTCGACAATAATAGCAGAGGCAATGGTCTTGCCTACATCGGTAGAAATTCCTGTAATGAATAGTTTCATGATTAATAGCACACAGATAACACAGATTAAACTGATTGTCACTGATTTTAAATTTTATAATAA
>JAYVGE010000396.1:0-6700 GCA_043772515.1 Flavobacterium sp.
ACTGTACATGTCCTTGGGGTTTCGAAAACTGCAGTTGAATTTGAAGATTATGGCGTAAAATTAAAATTTGAAAAAAATTTATTTAAAAAAAACTACTTCTATAATTTACTTCGTTCAATTTCTGGGAATATTTCTTACTTAGAAAAATTTCATTACTACCTCCATCGACTAGAAAAAAAAGAAATTGCAAAAAAATTATACAATTATATCCATAAAAACAATTTATCTATTGATATCATAGAAACTCATGATTTCGAAGGTATTTCATTATATTTAAATGACAGCATTCCTTATGCGATAAGATGTCACGGTTCTTATTCGGTATTAGGTAAATATTTTGGCTATAAGGTAGAAAAAGGGCGTCTTCATTGTGAACGAGAAGCTTTTAAAAAGGCTAAAAATATTATCTCAATTTCAAAATTTTCAGAGAAAGTAAATAGCCAATTGTTTGGTGTAAAAAAATTCAAGCTTATTTATAATGGAATTGACACACAGCTATTCCAAACATCAAGAAATACGGCTGTAATACCTAAATCAGTATTCTTTTTTGGGAATACTTCAATTGAAAAAGGAGCAGATATTGCAGTAACTATTTTTATTGCATTACAAAAAAAAGAACTGGATGCTTCATTACACTTTTTAGGAAAAGAAACAGATTACAAATCAGAAATACTCAAAATGATCCGTAAAGAAAAACTAGAATCTAAAGTTCATTTTTACGGTATTCAATCCAGCAAAAAAGTAATAACACTAATCTCGCAAGCACATGTAGTAATTTTCCCTTCTAAAGGAGAGAATTTTAGTCTTGCGGTATTAGAAGCAATGTCACTCAAAAAGATGATTGTTTCTTCTGATTTAGATGCTTATAAGGAAATTATTATAAATAATGAGAATGGCTTTATTGCAATGAATACAAACGATTATATAGCAAAAATTCAATCTTTTTTTGAGAACCCAAATATGGGGATTACTATGGGAGCGAATGCAAGAAAACATGTCTTACAAAATTTTAGTCTCACAAAAATGATTGAAGAAACCGAAAATTATTATAATTTTCTTATAAATAAAAAATAATAATTCCTATTATGCCAAATAGAAATCCAAGAATTTCAGTAATTATGCCCGTTTATAATGCGTCAAATTATTTATCCGAAGCAATAGAAAGTATTCTAAATCAAACATTTACTAATTTTGAACTGATATTATTAAACGATTGTTCTACCGATAATAGTAAAGATATCATAGAACATTATTTATCTAAAGACAATAGGATACTATTTATTGATAAGAAACAAAATGTTGGACCTGCATTACTCCGAAACGAAGGAATAAATATTGCAAGAGGAGAATTTATTGCTCTAAATGATTCTGATGATATTGCCTTGTCGACAAGATTCGAAAAGCAACTTAACGTTTTTGAGAACGATACAAATTTGTGTGTTTGTGGTAGCTGGTACACTGTTTTTGGCGAAGGACTCAAAGATAAAATCATTAAAAATACCCAAGAAGATGCAAAATTAAAAGTAGATTTTCTTGACAATTGCCATATAGGAAATTCGACCGTAATGCTTAGAAAAACTCTAATTGGCGATAATCGATTTAATCCCGATTATGTACCTGTAGAAGATTATGAATTATGGGATAGACTCATAAAAACGACTAAATTCTACAATATTCAAGAGTCCTTATTACTTTATAGATGGCATAGCACAAATATAAGCCAGACTAAAAAAGAGAACACTCAAAGAGCCCTAAACCTCATAAAATTAAGTCAATTACAATACTTTGGCATCAAAGACACTTTGGAAATCAATGGGTTTACTAATGCAACTGTTTTTAAGAGAAAACAAAATCCAAATCAAGTTATAGAGGCGATAAAATCGGGTAGAACATTACTACATAACAATGAGGAATTAAATAATTTTGATTCTCTATTACTACAAAAACACATTGAAAAGGTACTAATTAGAACAATTAGAAATGCTACTAAACACAACAAAGCTTTTTATACTAATTTAAAACACGAAAAATGGATTTATACCAAATTACCATTAATTGATAAAATGATACTATTTATTAAATGTTTTTTTTAAATTTCAAAACCTAAAAAATTTTTCAATCTTTTTTACATTTCTATTTATTCGTCTTACAAAAGCACTTGCCTTTATAATTTTACCATTATACAAACCAGCACTTAGACTTCTGGGTAAATAGTGAATATAGTCAATCCCAAAACGCTCATTCCAATACCCATATTTCAAAGTATCTTCGTGAATTATTGTTGGAAAAACATAATTATCGTCAGTTAGCATTCGAATTAACTCTTCATGATTTTTTGGAACCACAAAACATTTTAAATTCTCATAAGCTGCACGTCCCAACAAGACTACTTTTTTGCCTGCAAAAGCAGCTTCCGCTCCAACTGTAGATCCAAAAACGATCACAATATCACTTTTGTTAATCAATGCATAAGTATCAACACTGTCCTGGGCTTGAATGATTTCAACGGAAGTTAATTTTGCGATTTCTTCCCTCAAATACTTGTTTTGACTGTTCTCTATACCTTTTAAATTAGGATGCACTCGAAGATATAATTTAACTTTTGAATTGTTTTCTAAACTTTCACAAATTCTTTTTATTCCCTCATTATCATTAGGATAAAAGAAGGGACCAAAGCCTTCTAATCCTTCGTATTCATCTAATGAAGAATTAAAAATGGTAATCACTTTTTTGTCTTCATTACTTTTAAAACTTTCAGGTAATTGCCCTTGCTGTTGTTCTTTTGTAAATGAATACCAAGCATCTTCTACTCTCTTTATCCTGTTAATGTAAAATCTCTTACCGATTTGGTCTCTATTATCTTTTGCTTGCTCCCATAAATAGTCCATCTCCTTACTTATAGTATCTATTGAATGGGGGATAGAATTGATTCTAAATAGAAAATTATTTATTTTCCCACCACGTTCATGTGTGGCATAATTTATTTTTCGTTCCTGACAAACGCGAAGTAAAGGCCTGTTTTCTATAAATCTTCCATTAAATAAGACCACCAAATCAGGTTGTATTTTATCTAAAATGAGTTGAAAGGTTTCATATAAATAAGCACCTGTCAAAAGTCCTCGATAAATAAAATCTTTATGATTTGATACGTTTGGCTCATGATTTCTGGTATAGGAGACCAATGACGAAGCGGTGGCCATTCCAGAATCATAAGACTTGTAATGGTATGTTTTTAATTCTTTTGCGCCTGAAAAATTAATTTTTTTTGGAAATCCTTTTTCTTTAAACGCTTCAATTTTTAAAAACTGATTGTATTTTAATACATGAAGATTCTTGTGATTTTCAATGTTTTTTTTAAGAACGTTCAGTCCTTTATTTACACGCGAATAACAAACCTTACAATCCATCACTTTATGCTCTGGATTATTGAAGCAGGCTTTAAAATCACCTTCGCAGATAATCCAATAAATGGTATTTCCCTGTGCTAACAATCGTTCCATTATTTCCAATTCTGTCTCAAGATGTGGTGTCGGATGATAGGTTGACTGAACAAGAATGGTTTGGTTTGATATGTTGTTTAAATGCGTCATAAAATTATAAAATCGATATTTTGTTTTTATTGTATTGCTACAAAATCTAATTGCATTGGAGTTCCTTTTTCTAAATTCCGAGTAACCTTTTTTCCTAAAATAGCACCATAATATTTTGGATGCATCCCAAATCCTGGTCTAATGGAACCTACATTTTTTTCGGTAATGACATCTCCTGCCTTGATATCCTCGACAACATACAAAGATCGTGAGAAGTCTTTACCTTTAACTTGTTTTTCGGTTAAGGTATAATTGACAATACCTATCGCTTTTTCGGCTTCGCGAACCGCTTTGACCATAGCAGTAAATTCTTCTTCATTCATCGAAAATGAAGCATCTGGACCTCCAATGGCTCGATCTAAGATAAAGTGCTTCTCAATAATTTTTGCTCCAAAACAAGTGGCAACAATTGGAACTGTACTGCCAATGGTATGATCAGAAAGTCCACTAATGACATTATATCTTTCTGCAATATCCTTAATCATTATCATATTGGCTTCTTCAATGGGAGCCGGATAACTGGAAGTGCATTTTAAAATAGCAATATCCTTATTTCCTTGCCCATGACAAGCGACTATAGCCAACTCTATGTCTTCAATTTCTGCAATACCCGTCGAAATAATGATAGGTTTTCCTTTGGAAGCTACATATTCTATCAACGGAATATCGGTGATTTCAAAAGAAGCGATTTTATAGGCCGGCACCTTTAAATTTTCCAAGAAATCTACCGCTGTTTTATCAAAAGGGGATGAGAAACAAACCAATCCTTCTTCTTTGGCTACACGAAACAATTCTTTATGCCATTCCCAAGGGGTGTAGGCTTCTTGATATAATTTATACAAATTTTTGCCTTCCCAGATGGTTCCTTTGATTAAGAAATCGTCTTTATCGCAATCAATGGTGATGGTATCGGCAGTGTAGGTTTGTAATTTAATGCAATCCGCACCGGCGCGTTTTGCGGCACGAATGGTTTCGATTGCCGTTTCGATACTGCCGTTATGGTTTGCTGAAAGTTCGGCTATGATAAAAACTTTGCTTTCTTTATTAATTTCAAAAGTATCAATTGTCATTTTTTTGTTCTTTTTATATAATGAAAACTTTGGGAATTTTCATATTTTACTATTTCCTCCAACACAAATCCTGCTTTTTCAAAGGCATATTTAGAACTTAAATTTTGCTCCTTTATAAATGCATTTATCAGAAAACCGGAGTTTGAATCTAAAAAACAATCCGATGCAAGTTGAATCATTTCCTTTGCATATCCTTTTCCTCTGTGTTCAGAAGCTACGGAAATGCCTATCAATGCTTCAATTTCGTTTTCTTTTTGAATTCTGACTTGCCCTACGTTTTGCTTTTCTTCATTTTGAAAAACCAACATCAAACAGTCAGCATCTTCTAATTTGCATTCGAACCATTTCTTGTGATTTTCAAAATCTATAGCAGTTGAATTATACGATTGTTCCCTTACACTCGAATCATTTGCCCAATCAAAATAGAGTTTTATATCGGCCAAGATCACTTTTCTAAAACTTAACATACTTTATTGATTTTTGAATGAATCACTACATCAATATACTTACCCTCAAAAAAACAATGTTCTTTGAATCTAGTTTCTTCATAAAACGAGGCCTTTTCTAGCGTCGCGTATAAATGAGGTCTGAGATCAAAAGCATAGGTAAATATTTTATGAAATTTCAGTTTCTCAAAAGCAACTTTCTCCAATAATTTCAGATAATTAATCCAGATATTTTCGAAATTTTCTGTCTCCAATGCTGTTTTCATAATAAATGAAATCTCTGCATTTTTATCAATCCAATTGATATGAACCAAACCACCATATCCTATAAACTCATCATTCCATAATACAGAAAACAAAATTTGAGTGGGTTCTTCTTGTTCAAACAATTCTGAAATTGCGTTCTTAAAATAGCCTTCCTGTTTTTCAATCGTAAGCAATTCCGCCTGTCTTAAATGATAAATCTGCTCATTTCTTATTTCAAGAATGGCATATTTATCTTCATCTCGAAGCGGTGTCAATTGAAAACCATTGGCTTCAAAACGATTCTCAGAAAGGCATTTATAATTTCTCATCTATTAGTTCAAACGTTTAAAACCACCATGACAAATAGGCCCTTCCAACAATTTTGCTATTTGCTGGTTTCCATTTTCGCACGATGCTATGGTTTTATAAACCTCCTCCAAAGCATTAAAATACAATTCCAATTTATCATCGGTATGCTCAGTACAAGCGTAAAAATTGGTACTTGCTAAAAATCTTTTTTTCAACATTTCTTGCGCTATAAAAGTTTTATAGGCCAATGCATCCGCACTGTTGAAACTATAGGTACTTAAAGCCGGAATTCCCGAAATAGTAATATTTAAATGATGTAAATCGGCCAGTTTTTGCCAACCTGCCTGTACTTTATTGCCAACTTCTGTTATGGTTTCCCACGATTTCACACGCTCCATAACCTTTAATGTAGCAAGAGCCGCAGTAGACCCGATTCTTTCGGTCCAAAAAGTACTGCTAATAAAAGTGGTCTGTGCTGCTTCCATCACGGATTTTTTTCCAACAACTGCTGTCAGTGCGTATCCATTTCCTATGGTTTTACCATACATGGCCATATCTGGTTCTACACCATATTTTTGATAGATACCGCCAAAGGTTTCTCTAAATCCTGAAGTACATTCATCAAATATGAGTACAATATTTTTTTGGGTTGCCAGCGCTCTTACTTTATGCAAAAAATTATCTTCTGGTCCGAAATTACGAACCACTTCCATTTTAATTACGCCAATATCATTATTTTCAACAATCGACAATAACTCTTCGTAATTATTGTAATTGAAAGGATAAACAGTATCTTTTAAATTCTTCGGAACTCCTTTTGGACTTAATCCTGCAATCAAATGTCTGGACAAATCATCGCCTCCATTGTGATTGGCAGATAAATACCAATCGTGCCAACCGTGATAGCCACAAATCGCCACCTTATCCCGACCCGAAGCAGCACGGGCAATACGAATGGCAATAGAATTGGCCTCTCCACCACTACGTGCAAATCGAACCATATCAGCCCATGGGTTCATTTCGACTAATTTTTCGGCCA
>JAYVGE010000397.1:0-6699 GCA_043772515.1 Flavobacterium sp.
ATCGCAAGAATTCTTCATGGAATGATGGATTTAAAAAGCAGACTATAAGGACCCTCACATAACATTTAGCAAACTAGGCGAAAAAAGCCCTTAAAAAGCCCCTCAACCACGAATGTTGAGGGGCTTTTTCGCCTAGTTTGTGTTGACTGAGTGCCCCATTTTTAGGATTACTCTATAGGGGGATTAGTAGCTTTTTGGTTTCTTGGAAAAATCTCAATGAGATTAAGTCTTACAGCGATTTTGTTAACATAATTTTATGATTTAAAAAGATATTTTTCATTGTTTTTTTAAAGTTGTCATCTATAACAAATATACGTATTTTTGATCGGTATCGGATTCACCCGCAGGGTGTCAGTTCAACAGCTACTACAACGGATTTGGGTAATAGGCTTAATGGAAAGTTGGTTTTGTATTTGGATGATTTGGCAAATCCGAAAATAGGGCTTAATTTAGTACCAAACTGCTTGTAGCGCGGGAACGTTATGGGTTATTGCACTAAAGCCTCTAAATATTAAACAATCAATAAAATAAATGAAAATGAAAAAAAAAAAAAATAATTAGCTTAATTTCATTAAGCTCAATTATGACAATGAATGCACAATGGAATGGAACAAATCCTGTTACGACTACATCAAATGTAGGAATTGGAACTGGTTATGCAGGAGTCGGAATCATTACACCTATAGAAAAACTTACCATTGGAGAAATGAGAGGAAATTTTGCAGTTCAAGACCGTAGGACTTCAACAACTGAAAAGTACTCAAGTGGATATAAATTTTATGATTACTATGGTGAATCCGCTTCAATTTTACTTGAGCATAATGGTTACTTTGGAAATAGCGCACGTGCTTTGAATTTTTTCGTTAATGGAGCTGAAAGGGTTCGGATAAATGCAAACGGTTATTTAGGAATTGGCACGACTGATCCAACTTCAAAATTATATGTTAATGCAAATGATGCTGGAGATGGTATAACTTTGACCCATCCTAATTCAAGAGCCAAAGTTTGGAAAATAACTACAGGTATTGAAAATCATGATCATAAAGAATTTTCTATCAGAAATCAAAATGGAACTTATTTTGTGATTGACGGCAATAACGGAAATACTGGAATTGGAACTATTACTCCTGCATACAAGCTTGATGTTTGTGGAACCATTCGAGCCAAAGAAGTAAAAGTAGATTTATTAGGAACTTGTATTCCAGATTTTGTATTTAAAAAGGATTATAAATTAATGGGGTTAAACGAACTTGAAAAATTTGTAACGACTAAACAACATCTTCCCGAAATAGCATCTGAAAAAGAAATGATTGAAAACGGGCTGAATATGAAAGAGTTTCAAATGAAATTATTACAAAAAATTGAAGAATTGACTTTATATACCATTGAACAAAACAAAAAACTTGAAATACAAAACAACAAAATTGAAAAACAGAACCAAGAGTTCAAAAAAATGAAAGATAAAATCAAAAAGTTAGAATGTATTAAAAGATAAAAACTAACAAGCAACAACTAATACCATTTTGATTTTGCCTTTAAATCTTACTTGGCTTCTCTTTATTTATAAGGAGTTAAAAAGAATATTATTCAGTAATTTTGAGATAAAAA
This sequence comes from Flavobacterium sp., assembly GCA_043772515.1. Taxonomy (GTDB): domain Bacteria; phylum Bacteroidota; class Bacteroidia; order Flavobacteriales; family Flavobacteriaceae; genus Flavobacterium. The sequence goes on from JAYVGE010000397.1 coordinate 1,609, forward strand.
GGGTACAAAGGGTCTGTTAAAAAATAACGAATACATTTTGCCTTGTTCTTTCTCTCTTTTTCGCCGTTAAAAATTATTTTAATAGCTCTCTATTAAAAGTCAACGCTCCTGCTCTCCCATCCTTTCCTCAAAGGATGTCCTCTTAAAAACAACTTCGACAATTCTGTACCTTTTATTTTTTAACAGCCCCTAACTACAACCTATAAGCGATGTCATTTTTTATCTCCTCCATGACAAAGGAGCTTTGAACATTAGAAATTCCCTTTATTACCGATAGTTTATCTATGATAAACTTCTGGTATTCATTCATATCATTAACGGCAATTTTTAATAAAAAATCGTAATTACCAGATACATGAAAACAGCCCATAATTTCGGGTAATAGATTAATCTGTTTTTTAAAATCATCTATCAATTCCCTCGAATGAACGGCCAGGGTAACCTGACAATACACACTAATCGACTTTCCGATTTTTGTACCGTCCAATAAAGCCACATATTTTTTGATGTATTGCTTCTGTTCTAATTTTTTTATCCTCTCAAAGGTAGGAGAGATTGACAAACCCACTTTCTCAGCGATTTCTTTGGTATTCAATTTTGCATCTTGTTGCAAAAGCATTAATATTTTTTTGTCTACTACATCCATAACCAGAAAAATTATCTTGTTTGAAAAATAAAATTAAAGAAATTAAATAAAAAATTCTTTAATTAAAGGTAAATGTAGTATTATATTTTGAATTTGATTCCACAAACAGAATTATATTTCAATTTGGGTATCTTTGAAAAAAAAAGCATGAAAACAATTTCAGAATCATTAACAACTCAAGATAACCAACGATTAATCGAATTGGAGCAATTTATCGAAAATGCAAGAGACAATTTCTTGGGTTATCCTGTTTCAAAAGATTTTGATTATTCAGAAATCAATCATTTTCTAAAATATCCGATTAATAATCTGGGAGACCCATTTGAGGATTGCACCTATAAAGTACAAACCCACGAATTAGAAAGAGAAGTTGTTGGTTTTTTCGCCAAATTATTCCGAGCAAATCCAAAAGATTATTGGGGTTATGTAACCAATGGGGGATCCGAAAGTAATCTGTACGGATTGTATCTCGCTAGGGAATTATACCCAAAAGCGATGGTCTATTACTCTGAATCGACCCATTATAGTGTTCGCAAAAACATTCATTTGCTTAACATTCCAAGTATTGTTATCCGATCTCAAGAAAACGGTGAGATTGATTATGCCGATTTTGAGAATACTTTAAAAATGAATCGACACAAGCCTGCCATAGTATTGACTACCTTTGGCACAACTATGAAAGAAGCCAAAGATGATGTATCAAAAATTAGAACTATTCTAAAAGGATTGGCAATACAAGACAGTTACATTCATTGCGATGCCGCTTTGTCAGGCAGTTACGGGGCTTTTATGGAACCTCGTTTCCCTTTTGATTTCAAAGATGGTGCCGACAGTATTTCTATTAGCGGACATAAATTTATTGGCTCACCAATACCTACAGGAGTCATTATTACAAAACGCTCCAATAGAGACCGGATATCCAAAGGAATTTCCTATATTGGTTCCTTAGACACTACCATTACAGGATCTAGAAACGGACATTGTCCTTTGTTTTTATGGTACACCCTAAAAAAAATAGGGATAAATGGCCTAAAGAAAAGGTATTTGCATAGTCTAGAAATTGCCGAATATTGCGAACAAAAACTAAACGAAATTGGGATAAACGCATGGCGAAACCCCAATGCTATTACAGTTGTATTTCCTAAAACATCCGAAAAAATAAAATCGAAATGGCAATTGGCAACAGAAGGAGACATTTCTCATATCATTTGCATGCCCAATGTTACCAAAGAACAAATCGATGCTTTCATCTATGACATCAAAAACTGTGTAGAAAAACCAGAAGAAGCATTTGAATTTGGTTTTTGATGCAACTTTGCACTAGTACTGCTATATCAAATAAAACTAGTTTGCGCTTATCAAGGTTTTAGCCAAATAAAAAATCTATCTTTGTACTTTTAAATTGAATACAAAATGACGAACAACGATATCTTCAAAAAACTACGAGTTGCTCTAATGCTACGCGACGACCAAATAGTCGAAATACTGGAATTAGTAGATTTTAGAATCACAAAATCAGAATTGGGTGCTTTTTTTCGTGATGAAAAACATGAGAATTATATGGAATGTGGCGACCAAGTGTTGCGAAATTTCCTGAATGCTTTGGTAATACACTTACGTGGAACAAAAGAAAACCCTAAAGACCCAAAGGAAGTTCTGGCAAAACATAAAGCAGAAATACCCGCCAAGGATAGCACCAAGGAAAGAAGCGAATTTAAAGCAAAACCAAGAGACGAAGAAAAATCAAGAGGAGACCAAAGTCCTTCGAAATCGAATCCTGCCGCTAAGAAACCCTTTAAAAAACAATTTTCTAAAGGAACTCCAAAAGTTCAAATTGTAGAGAAAGTAAAATACAATTTTGGAAAAAACAAAAAATCCTAAGTCTTAGACTTGGGATTTTTTTTTTTAACACATAGAAATGTACACTATAGAGAATTATTGGGGACATATCTCTATATTAAATCTTGAATTTTACAGTAAAAGAATAATCCTTTCCAGTAACTAATTGATCCGAAGGTAATTTTTTATAATTCAGTACATTTTTAATATAACTGGTCACTTGAGCGTTTTTAGAATTCGTTTGCAAAACGACAATCTCGTGCGACTCGTTAATTGTTATTAATACTTTAACCAAAACCTCTTCATTTAATTCTTCGACAGAATTAAAAGCATTCAATAATTTAGACAATTCTCTAGATGTTTGAGCATACGTGTCATCCAATGGACTTATCCCTTTGACAGTTGCGAATGCTGTACTCATAAATAAGGTAACGATAGCTGATAAAAATAATTTTTTCATGATTTCTTGTTTTTAGATTACACTTCAAAAGTACGACGACAAAACACATAAAAAACTAAAAACCAAGAACTTAACCAATTATTAAAACTAAAAAATAATTTATTCTAAAACAAAATTATTAGTCAAACAAAAATAGCATTGAAAAAATAGCGTATCAACAAATAAAATTCTCAAACAGTAACATAATGACACAAAAAAACACAAAACACTGTTTTAAAACTGAGAATTATCTTGATAACATTAAATTAAAGAGATACCTCATTTAGGTTCAAAAAAAAATCCTAAGCTTTCACTCAGGATTTTTTTTATATATGACTTTACTTTAATTAAGAAAGTGCCGCTTTTACTTGATCTGCCGCTTCTTGAAATTCAACAGCCGATAAAATTGGCATTCCAGAATTATCAATTAATTCTTTTGCGATTGCTGCATTTGTACCTTGCAAACGAACAATGATTGGCACTTTTATAGCGTCTCCCATATTTTTGTAAGCATCGACAACTCCTTGCGCCACACGGTCACAACGAACGATTCCTCCAAAAATATTAATTAAAATTGCTTTTACGTTTTGATCTTTTAAGATAATACGGAAAGCCGTTTCAACACGTTTTGCATCGGCAGTTCCACCCACGTCAAGGAAGTTTGCAGGTTCAAAACCAGCATACTTAATTAAATCCATAGTCGCCATTGCAAGACCTGCACCGTTTACCATACATCCAACGGTACCGTCAAGATCTACATAATTCAATCCCACTTCTTTTGCTTCTACTTCGATTGCATTTTCTTCACGAACATCACGCATTTCTGCATATTTTCTTTGTCTGTACAAAGCGTTGTCATCTAAATTTACTTTAGCATCAACAGCAATGATTTTATTATCCGAAGTTTTCAAAACTGGATTAATTTCAAACATAGAAGCATCAGAACCAATATAAGCATTGTATAATGAAGCAACAAATTGAGTCATTTCTTTGAATGCATTTCCAGAAAGACCTAAATTAAAAGCAATTCTTCTTGCTTGAAAACCTTGTAATCCTACAGCTGGATCAATTTCTTCTGTAAAAATTAAATGTGGTGTGTGTTCTGCCACTTCTTCAATATCCATTCCACCTTCGGTAGAATACATAATCATATTGCGACCTGTACCTCTATTTAGTAAAACAGAAACATAAAATTCTGAAGTTTCACTTTCGCCAGGATAATAAACATCCTCTGCAACCAAAACTTGGTGTACTTTTTTTCCTTCTGCAGAAGTTTGCGGTGTAACCAATTGCATTCCAATAATCTGACCTGCAATTTCGCTTACTTGATCTAAATTTTTAGCAAGTTTAACTCCTCCTCCTTTTCCACGACCACCAGCGTGAACTTGTGCTTTTATAACATGCCATCCAGTTCCGGTTTCAGCAGTTAATTGTTTTGCAGCAGCTACCGCTTCTAGTGGGTTGCTTGCAACATAACCACGTTGAACTTTTACACCATAACTGGCTAATATCTCTTTTCCTTGGTATTCGTGTATATCCATAATGAAGTTTTTGACTTTTTAAAAAGTGCTACAAAAATAATAAATTCATCTAATGTACGAAAGGATTTTATCTTTTTATTTGGCACAGGGCAAACGCTTTTAAAATGTGTAGCCACTGATTTGCAGATTACATTGCTACTTCAAATCTATTATTTATAAAATTGACACTATTTTGAAACATTTTTTTAAATCGGAGTAACTGATTCCAGCTTTTTTCTATTTTTAAATCTTCATTTTTATAGCTTTTTTCTTAAATAAACGAACTGCTATTTCAAAAGCTTTGTTATTGTTTGCCGGTATTACTAATTACAACCATTCATCAAAAGTCACTATATCGATTGCGATAATGGAGTCTAAAAAGTAATTTTAAAGTTATTCTATCTCTTTTTTCATCTTGTAAAAAAACAACGTTATCAATTTATCAATTCTAATACAAATAAATACTATTACCTATAATAAACGAACGTTTTTCTATTTTTAATGCAAAAATAACCATAAAACACATTTTTAGATGAATTATATTTAATGAAACATTATTTTTGTATAAAAAATAGCAAGCATGAGAGTTAAAGAACAAGGCCTTTACCTGCCCGAATTTGAACACGACAACTGTGGCGCAGGATTTA
>JAYVGE010000398.1:0-6687 GCA_043772515.1 Flavobacterium sp.
TTAAAAAATTAAATTTCACGAATTATGAAGATTTGTATAATTCAAAAAGTAATTATTCGTGTAAATTGGTGTAATTCGTGTCTAACTTTTTTTTAAAAGCGTTTGCCCTGACCCATCTTGTCTTCTCTAATACGGCAATAAATATACCTACAGAATAATAATAATAAGAAGTAGGGCTACTATAATTGCTAAAACAATTTTTACGGTACTGTATGGTCTGTTGCCTACTAATTTTCCGTTTCTTCCATTGACATAAAAATGATACGTTTTATTATTGTATTGATAAGAACTAACATATACTGGGAGTAAAATATGTTTGAAATAAATATCTTTATATTCTGTATTTACGGAGTCTATCCGATTCTTATCTCCACCAATGTCTCTGGAGATTTTGTATTTAATCTCTTTATCGATATCCTTTTTTACAGTTTGAAAAGCTTCCTTTAATTTAATCTTATATTTTTCTGTAACGAAACCACTCAAATATTGATCATTTACTTTTATCAAATAATTAGTGTCCCATGGTTCTAGTTTGGTCAAAGAATTTAGATCAATATTTTCTGATGCAGGAGACATAATGTCATCAAAACGTACCGAAACGTTTCCAGAGGTACTAAACCATCTAGTTTTCGTTTCTGTAGTCTCATTATTACCATTGCCTGTTGAAATTTCATAATTTTCACCTCTTTCCCCTGTATATCTTGAATAGGTGCTTGTGTCAAAAGTCCAATAGGGAACATAAACTCCTTTTAGTCCAAGAGGTGAAATGGCCGCTTTTCTTAAATTATTTGGAGTCCACCACAGACCATCTATCCAATCTACAAGTATTTCACTGACTTTTGAATTATCTAAATTAAAAGGTAATAAGTGACTTGGTTTTATAAATCGCTCTTCTTGTACGTCTTTCTGTACTAAAGGGGAGTTACAGTAAGGGCAATGTAATGATTTTAAATTCTCATCGATAGATGATGAAGCGCCACAATTGTTACAATGAATTATTTTCTCTATTTCAAGATTTTCAGCCTCAGATTTTTCTAAATAATCATTAAAAGATAACTCTTCAATTACGGATTCTTCTTGTTGTATTTCGTTTTTGGTGTTGCAATATTCACATACCAAAGTTTTAGTGCCGGGTTTATATTTTAGTTCTGAGCCACAATTTGAGCAACCAAAAACGTTTAATTCTTTTTCTTTTATTTCTATCGATTCCATTTTGGATTTAATTATTTGGTAATGGTGGGGGTGTTTGAACGATAATATTTTCTAATTCACTTATAGATTCTGCTTTAAGCCATTCAAGCATTCCTTGATTCCATACCAATGTTTCTCTAGTGAGTTGACCTTTTTTCGCCAATTCTGTAAGTTGTGTTTTGTTAAAAGGACCCGATTGCTGATTGTTTATTGCAACAAAATAATTGGTATTTGTTGGCAAGGGTGGCGGTGTTTGCTGATTCTGTGAAGCATTGTTTGCTTGGTTGACTTGAGATTGGTAAACTTGCCCCATTTGATTCCCCATTGCAAAGCCAGCTCCCATACCAACACCCGCTCCTGCCATTCCAGAAGGGTTATTCGCTGCTGCTTCTATTGCTTTAGCCGTTTTGTATTGAATTAGGCTATTCAAATCAATTTTATTCAATCTACTTAGTTCAAATATTTCTTTCTTTATTTCTTCTGGCATAGAAACATTTTCAAGCAAGAACTTACTAACTTCCATGCCATAAGTCATAAAATCATCTTTCATATAACTAAAAATAGCTAATGAAAGTTCATTCAAATTTGCTGCATAGTTTTCTACTGGTATCTTTGCTTCACCTATTGCATCAGAAAAACGTGTAACGATGGTGCTTTTTAACTGTTCTGCTATTTCCTCAATAGTAAAGATCCCATCTGTGCCTACGATTTCTTTTATGAATTTTCCAGCATCAATAATTTTAAAGGTATAGGTTCCAAATGCTCGAATTTCCAACATCCCAAAACGGTCATCATTGAGCGTAATTGCATTTTTGGTCCCCCATTTTTGGTCTATAAAGTTTCGAGTACTTACAAAATAGACCTCGGCTTTAAAAGGACTGTTAAAACCGTATTTCCAACCTTTTAGAGTTGCTAATATGGGTAAGTTTTGTGTGTTTAGCGTGTAAGTTCCAGGATTGAAAACATCTGCAATTGTTCCTTCATTTATAAAAACAGCTTGTTGCCCCTCCCTTACAATAAGTTTTGATTCATTTTTAATTTCATTTTGGTAACGTTCAAACCGTGTAACAATAGTATTGTTGCTATTGTCTATAAATTCAATAATATCTATGAATTCATTCCTAATTTTATCAAATAATCCCATGTTTCTTGTTTTTAATCAAAAGTAACTGTAATTATACTATAATCAGCTATCTCAATATTTCTAATTCAATCTTATTTTCAGGGATATATAGATAATATTTTCTGAATTTAGCTCTCAATCCACCTTCTTGATTATATTTTCCCCATAAAGCAGACTTTCCTCTTAACCTATTATCAAGGCTAGCCAGTTCCAAACAAACTATTTTGCCATCGCTATAAAAAACCATTTTGTAGTTTTCTAATGCTTCTAGTTTAAAACTTTCGATTGTAAAAGGTTCGAGATAAGCCTCTAAATTTTCTTCTAATTCAGCTCTAGTCTCATACATATTTTGGCAAGTTTCCTTTTCTTTTAGTAGTAAATAAGAGAAATACTCATCTGCTTTTTTATTACTTGTTCTTTATTTTGTGAGCAAGAAACAAAACAACCAAAAAGCAAAGCATACATAAAATATTCCCTCATAACCAACTATCGTATCATTTGTATATACTCTAAACCTTCTCCTTTGGGAATATATAAGTAGAGTTTGTGAAAATCTGCTACAGTACCATCTTCATCTTTATATTTTCCCCAAAGAGCTGATTGCTCTCTCACTCTTACATCTGTAGAATTGGTTTGTCTCAAACATACGATCTTACCATCCCCAAAAAACACCATTTTGTAGTTTTCAAAAGGTTGCAATTGATAAGTAGGATTATCATATATTGTAATCCATTCGTTCCAAGCGTCTTTGATGTATGTTTTTTCTTGATATTCAGATACGAATTGTTCTTTTAGTCCTTCAAAGACCTGTCTAGCGAAAGAGTCTTTATTGTTATCCTCTACTGTTTTTTTTCTTAAATTATAAAATTTAACCACCCATTTTTTGAGTAAGTCTTGGTCTATCTTTCTTAAATCCTCTCCATTGCTCCAACCTTCATTTTCATACGGTACTTCGGCATCAAAATAAAAACTGTGCTCGTAATATTTTTGTCCTTTACCTACAAATTCGATTTCTTTTTCATTCTCTCCAGCGCCTACCTTTATTTCTTTTATAGGTAGTTTTTCTTCTTGTATAACATGATGCGAACCGCTTCTTTTTAAATCTTGTTGACATACCTCTACATCAAATGTGGTGTTCGGTGAAAATAGATCGCCGTTTATTCCGTTAAATTCTTTTGGTGCAGGATACAAACGATACGTTATTTTTTGCCGTCCCGATTTTAGTATAGCTTCATTTATATAAATTGGAGTAGCCAATTGCACATATTCATAATTTTGATGTATCGGATAATCGTTTACTAAAATCTCATACACGCATAATGAATTGGCAGCGTATAAATAGTAAATAGGTTCTTTGGGATAATGTTTTACTTGTTCGTTAATTTTGTTAACTATATTATTTGCTGTTATGTCCATGTTTGTTTCTTTTAATTGTTCTTTTTTTTGTGAGCAAGAGTTAAGACTTGCTATTAATGCTAGGCAAAGGATTATTTTTTTCATTGCTTAAAAATTAAAGTATATTACTTTGTTCATCTTTATAATATGCTCTTTAAATACTTCTATTGGAATAGTTTTACCAGTTGGATTAGAGTCATAACGTTTTTTGCCATTTCGAGTTGCTTTGACTTTTTGTATCATTTCCCCTTTAAGCCCCGAAAACGTAATCGTATCTTGATGGTACAATTGTCTGTTTTCTACACCGTGTTTCCTAGAAAAAGAAATATACCCCCCTAATTCTCCTTCAAGATTAATTTCTAGTTTTATATGCTGTGGTACAGTAAAAGGTAGCCAAGTCAGTGTTTTTTCGGCAACTCCATTAATTATTAATTTCGCTTTTACTACTATTGCTGTACTGGCATCATATGTTCCGTGAGAGTTTTTTAATTGGTTACTCGCCTTTTCAAAAATGGAATATTCTTTTGTAAGCGCATTAAAAGTAGCCGTATAGTCGGCATTTATAGTCCCCTTAAAATCTAGGGCTACTGTCGCTTTTAACCCGTAGTTATCGAACAGTTTCTTTGCTCCTGCTGAATCTCCTGAATCTCTAGACAAATCGACTAGATTATGTACTTTGCTGTATTTTATACCAATAATTGGGTAAGCTATTATTCGTACTTTGGTTACATTAGCAATACGTCCATCTTTTTGTTTCTCAAAATAATCCCCTTGCGACCATGAAATACTCGGGGTCATCAGTTCAAAACCCAATGCATCTAATTTTTTGGATGCTTTAGCCAGTTTTCTATACTTTCTTAATCTAGCAAAAGAACCCTTACCTTTTGTAAGGTATAAAATAAGTAACTCTACAAGAACCACCGCAAGAGTCACTTCGGCTATATAAAGTTCAGCCATCCATCTGTATTTCTCAGTGTAATCAATTCGCTGGGTAGGCGTTGTTGGATTAGAAAAATCATGTAGTGCATGAAATCCAACAGCAACGCTATCTGGAATTGCCGTGAGAAGGTCAACGACATTACCCGCACTTTCTTCTAATTCTTCCGAAAGAAAAGGTATGCTTTTAATAAAATCTTTAATAGCTTCTTCGAGCTTTGTAAGAAATCTAATTCCAGTTACTAAACTAACAGGAATATCTTTGAAAAATGGAGCATCTTTATAATCATATCTAAAATGCCCTACCCAGTTAACGTCAGGGTAAGCATTAATAACAAATGTAGGATGCTCAGGTTTGGCGATAGAGTAATAAGCGCACGAATGCACGTAGAAACTATAAATATTTTTCCCTTTTCCTTTTACAAAAGCCTCTATTAGTTCGGGTATGCTTGGTGTTATAGAATGTACAGCGTGTGTTATTGAGTTATCGCCATCTTTTAAGGAGTCTTTTCCTTTTTCTTTATAACTATCAACAAATGTTATTTCGTTTTTATGGTTGGCTGTTTTCACGCAACCTTTTCGAGTAAATCCGTTGATGTCTATTTTGAGTTTCTTTGGCATTTTGTAGCTAGGAACAATAACATCATGTACAAGGGCTTGCGCATCGTTTTCGAAAATTTTAAACTTTAAAGTAGTTCTCCTGTTCTGTTGATGCAGTTCTTCTAAAATCCCCTCTCCGTGGTTTATTAATCTTGATTTTCCGAAACCTTTTGACGAAATGTTAACAGGGTCAACTCCTTTTTTTATCAGATAATCTACTACGCTTTGCGCTCTTTTTTCTGATAATTTAAGATTATATTTATCTGTTCCTCTAATGTCGGTGTGTGAACCTAATTCAACAGGCAAACGAGGTGGTTCTAGCAAGAATTTTGCAATTTTTTCTAAAATTGGTTTTGCATCTTCCCGAATTTCCCATTTGTCATAATCATAGTGTATTCGCTCCAATACAATAGATTTATCGTTTGGGTTTAACTTTCTTATAAATTTACCTTCATCAAAAAGCAGTGTTGGCTTATCATCCTTAGTAATGATTATTTTTTTGAATCTGCAATGACCCGCATTTTTTTGATATTTATCGAGTTCACCAACTTTTAAAGGGGTTAAGCTTGTTGGAGGCTTAGGAATACTAGGTACTATTTTCTTTTTTATTTTCAAAAAACGAGCTTGTATTGTATTATTGTTCCTGTTGGGAATATATAATTTTGTCAAGGGGTTTTTAATTTTCACATAAAACTCTTCGGTATCTTTAATCCCCTTTATTTTGCTATACCACGTAATAGTATCTGTAATAGAAAGGTTTATTTCTCCATCTGTAACTGGTACAACTGTATAAACTTTTACAAGTTCTCCAGCGTCTCCAACTTTTCTATAAATATCGATAATTATACTTTTGTGTCCGTTGAGACCTTCGGTATCTAGGTTTAAGTGAATGGTATTTCCGTACGAGAAAACATGAGATTTACTCACATCTTCACCGTCATTGGTCATACTCCATTTACTAGCTATTATTTTTTGCTCACACCAACCCCCAACGAGTAATCCTGCTTTCTCGGAGTCTCTTAAACTAGGGATGCTGGCTTCTAAATAATAGCAATATGGTCCGCAAAGTTTTTTAGGTATGCTTATTCCGTATTTTTCAGTAGCTCCTTTTGTCGTTTTTAAAACACTCTTTCTTGGTTTGAACTCTTGTAAATGCCAAAAAACGTCTTTGTCTTTTTCTGCTTTTGTGGTGTCTTCTTCCCACTGATTCACTACAAAAGATACAAACTGGTTTGCTTTCATAGTGAGTTTTTCAATTTTGACGGAGTGTGTAGAGGATACTTCCCCTTCTCCTGTCCATTTTATGCTTTTTATTCCTTTTTCCATAGCTACTATTTATAAGTAATGCGAATCAAGGGTTAAAATATTAAGTTTATAAAGGCAGCTGCTATCTTACCAAATAGATGCACTAATAATCCTTTTGTGGATCTAACTTTGCAAGC
>JAYVGE010000399.1:0-2755 GCA_043772515.1 Flavobacterium sp.
GATGAAAATAGGCTGGCATTGGGGCTTCCTTTCAATCAATATCTAAGACCAGAAGTAGATCTTAGATGGTACAAAAGGTTGAGCGAACACAATCAATTTATTATTAGAATAAATACAGGATTTGGTTTTGCTTACGGAAATTCTAAATTAATGCCTTTTGAAAAATTATTTTTTGCTGGTGGCTCCAATGGTATCCGAGCTTGGCAAGCCAGAAGTGTTGGACCAGGAAATTACAATCGTTCTATTTTATCGTCAGAAGAACAAAGAAAAACATTGTTTGGAATGGACCAATTAGGAGAAATGAAAATGGAAACTAGTATCGAATATCGGTATCTAATTTTGAATGATTTTTTAGGTAGCCAATTAAAAGGAGCTCTATTTTTAGATATGGGAAATACTTGGAATATTTCACATAAAAACTCTCAATCTGTTACACAATTTGATTTCAAAAAATTTGGTTCTCAAATTGCAATTGGAACAGGCGTAGGAATTAGATCCGATTTCAAATACTTCATTGTAAGGCTAGATTTGGGATTAAAATTAAAAGACCCTCAATTTGAGGGGAATGACCAATGGGTAATCAAAAAATTATTAAACGGCAATACCGAATTTAAAGAAAAGTACCTATTAACAAATGCACCCGATGGTTATCGATTTTTACAATGGAATGTAGGTATTGGTTTACCTTTTTAAGACGGTACATTTTTGAATCCAATTCTCAAAGAAGGACAATTTATTTTTCTCTTAACCATGTACCGTTTCTTTTTTACCGTAATTAGTAATTATCGAAGCTTCGTAATTAATCCATTCTTGCCAACGTTTGTCAACATCAAAATTATCAACATATTTTCGAGCAAATGCTAAAAAAGTAGTATAATGACCTGCTTCCGAAATCATTAAATCTTTATAAAACTTAGCTAATTCTGGGTCTTTTATATTTTCTGATAGAACTTTAAACCGTTCGCAACTCCTAGCTTCAATCATTGCTGAAAACAAAAGACGATCTACTAAGGCATCTTTACGGCTACCATCTTTTTTCATAAATTTAAAAAGTTCATTTACGTAACTATCTTTTCGCTCTCTCCCTAAAATTAACCCTCTACTTTTTATTAAATTATGTACCAATTGTAAATGGTCGAGTTCCTCTCTTGCTATAATTAAAAGTTCGGTAACCAACTCTTCCAACTCCGAGTTGTGAGCAATTAAACTTATCGCATTAGATGCTGCTTTTTGTTCACACCAAGCATGGTCGGTAAGTATTTCTTCAATGTTTGTTTCTACAATATCTACCCATCTAGAATCGGTAGCCAATTTTAATCCCAACATATGCTTATTTTTATTTTTGCAAATATAGCTGTAATTAATATATATCATCAAAAAGACAAATATTTACCTTAAAAGCCATTATTTTGTATTTTTAAAATGGGTAGCATGCAAAAAACAATTCTTATAATTGGGTCTGTTTGGCCTGAACCAAATTCTTCGGCAGCCGGAACACGGATGATGCAGCTCATTTCTATATTTCAAAAGCAAGCGTATGAAATTATATTTGTAAGTACTGCTCAGAAAAGTGAGTATATGATTGATTTGAAAGGGTTAAGTATTCAATCACAACAAATCCAATTGAATAATTCAAGCTTCGATGTGTTGGTGAAAAATATAAATCCTTCAGTTGTATTATTCGATCGTTTTATGATAGAAGAGCAATTTGGATGGAGAATATCCGAAAATTGTCCAAATGCATTAAAAATTTTAGACACAGAGGATTTGCATTGTTTGCGTTTGGCACGACAAAAAGCTTTTAAAGAAAATAAGGATTTTATCCTTTCAGATTTATTAACAGAAGAAGTTGCACAACGTGAAATAGCCAGTATTTTACGTTGTGACTTATCTTTGATTATTTCAGAGTTTGAAATAGAATTATTATTGCAGGTATTTAAAATTGATAGCACTCTGCTTCACTATTTACCATTTTTATTAGAAAATATTTCTGAAGAAGTACTTCAAAAGCTTCCTGCTTTTGAAAACCGAAGCAATTTTGTGTTTATAGGTAATTTTTTACACGAACCAAATTGGAATGCAGTTCAATACCTTAAAGAAAGTATATGGAACGAAATTAATAAAGAATTACCAAATGCTACACTTGAAATTTATGGGGCATACCCTTCTCAAAAAGTGTTTCAGCTAAATAATACGAAAGAAAAATTTGTAATAAAAGGTCGTGCCGAAAATGCCTTTGATGTCATTAAAAATGCAAGAGTGCTTCTGGCTCCTTTACGTTTTGGTGCTGGTATAAAAGGTAAACTTATTGATGCTATGCAGGTTGGAACACCTAATATAACGACTAGTATTGGCGCAGAATCGATGAATGGAAATTTACCGTGGAGTGGTTTTGTAGCAGATTCTGCTAAAGAATTTGCTACGGCTGCAATTTTATTATATCAAAACAAAAAAGTGTGGGAAAAAGCTCAGAGCGATGGTTTTAAAATCATATCCGAAAGATTCCAAGTGCATAATTTTGAAAGTCAGTTTATGGAAGCTATCAACAATATTACCATCCATTTAAAACAGCATCGAAAGAATAATTTTTTCGGGAAAATGCTACAACACCACACTTTACTTAGTGTAAAGTATATGTCCCGATGGATTGAGTGTAAAAACAAATAATTTTGGTGAAGATATTAAACAAAAAAGGTTGTCAATTGCTGAAAAACCATGTTGGTAAATTGTTTGTTTTTTTTGTTTGTCGTTCTGG
>JAYVGE010000400.1:0-2750 GCA_043772515.1 Flavobacterium sp.
GGCAAAGGGTGTGTTTAGTTTTGATTTGAATCCGCCTTCGGCTAATATAAATTGGCGACTAAAAAAGCCAGTACTTTCAGATCTTCCATAATAATTATAATCAAATAGGTAATCGGTTGGTCTGTCTAAAGCAAAGCTATAAAAATCGGAATTTGATTTGTTGTACAAAAAACTCCCTGCGTAAAGGCGTAGGTTTAATTCCCGATTGTCTTCAAATAGTTTTCGGAATTGGGTTTGAGCCATGATTTTTCCAAACTCTTTGGATATTTGTAAATCGGATACAAAACTAATATGGTTGGTGAGTTCTGTCTTTGCATTAATGTATTTTACATCAAAAACAGAATAATTTTTTTGTGATTTGTCGTCGATGACAATAGCGCTTTTTTCCCTTTTTACGATTACTTGACGAAATAGAATATACTGTTTTCTGTTGTCTCTAAAATTTTCTTCGCGAATACTTAATTGCACTGTTGGAGTTATTTTTAAATATGTGGCATCTGGCGCATAATGAAAATAAGAGGTGCTAATCGAATAGCGGGCATTATATAATTTGCTGTTTCGGTAATCTTTATTGACCGCAAAAGACATCGATCCTGATATGTTTTTAGATTTTATAGCATACGCTGGATTTACATCGAAAGTAAAAGGTTTGTCTAATATGCTTTTATTATGAAATCGTATTCCAGGAGACAATCCATCATATACATTGTAGGTTAGTATAGGAGTATACAAAATCTGATTGTAATAGGGATCTTCCAAATCTTTCATGAAAGTGAATTTTATAGGACGATGGTTTGGGAAAAAACCGTACAATTTTTTCCAGTTGTTTCTTAAATTGTATTCAGGAACTTCATTTTTATAATTCAAAACAATTTTATCGGCTTCTTTTCTTGCTACAGTGTACGTACTGTCGATTGTTGTTGGTTCTAGCCATTTTTTGAAAACAATAGTACCCTCTTTTATTCCATATATGGGAACAGGTACAGCAATTCCTGTTCTGTTTTTTACAGCAAAAGAAATACTGTCTTTTGTTTTTGAAACCTCAGAAAATTTATAATCGATAATCGCTCGAGAGTCTATTATAGTTCTAAAAAACCAGTTGATGTCTTTGTTGGTGTTGCTTTTTAATAGCGTTTCAAAATCATTACGGGTAACTTGTTTTTGCTGATTAAGACTGTAAAATTCCCGAATACTTTTGGGAACCACTTCGTTTTCTAGGTAATGGTCTAAATAATTAAAACTTAGACCTGCTCGGTATTTACTCGCAATTTGCTCATTGAATTTAATCAAAGAATTCTTTGGGTTTCCTAGCGGTTGATCTAAGTTTTTTCGAACCATTAGCATATAAAAATAACTGTATTGCTCGTTAAAATCCAATTGAGTCAAATGAAAACTTTTTAGTAATCGATACGTCGAGGCGTTTCCCATCATTTTACTTTCGGGATAATTTTCTTCCATGTATTTTATCATGGCATATACCTGAATCCCATCGTAAACCCAGTTGTCTTTGCGAGAATCTAAGCACATGCTATTTTTTAAAAACTCATTGAGATAGGTTTTCAAAAATTTAATTTCATATAAAAATTCCTCTTTAAATGGATTCATAAAGGAGGGCAACTGATTCAATCCGTAAAAGGGATTTTTTTCATAATCGGTTTGGGAAATTATTATTTTATTGTGCGGATATTTTCCAATCAAATCATTTGTAAAACGCACAATACGGTCAATAATAAGTGCTTTTTGAATTTCGTCTATTGTATTACTTTTTAAGTTGGTAATTACTTCGGTGTCATTGTTCTTGAAACTAGCAAAAGGAATTTTGTAATCTATAAAAAGACTAAAATCGTTTCTTCGGACTCCTTTTAAATTGTAAATGGTTAAATTTTCGGTATTTGATGTGCTGCTGGTGTCTAAATCGGAAGTAACGTTGGCATCTTTGGGAACTTTTAATTCAATTTCAAAATCAGAAATTCCGTTGGCAATATCGTCCAAATTGTAGTTATTGTACAAAACAAAAGCATGGTTTTCGTAGCGGGCAGGAGTTAGAAACCAGTTTTTAAGGTTCATCGCTCCATAACTCGTATAACCATATTTGGTAAATTGATCACTAGGGATTTTAGTAATGTAACTAAGATACAACGTTATTTTTTGGTTGGGGGCTAGTTTTTTGGATAAGGGCATGCTTATTAAATCTGGATTTTTTTTGGTTCTTTCCCAAAAAAACAAGTGTTTATGACTATCTCCAATGATTAGATTGCTAGTGACTCCGCGTTCTTGCGTTGTAGCCAAATGAAATCCTCTGTAAAATTCATCCGAAAATCGTCTTCCCAACGGAGTGTCTTTGTCAGAATAGGCATTATTCCAGTCATTAAAAACAATTGCTGATAACGTATCATTAGATTCATTAAAATAAGTTAATTCTTGTAAAATAGTAAGGGTTTTATTGTCACTATGGAGCGCAACACTCATTTTAGAATGATGTTGAGCGTATTGTTTTGTCGAACTTAATAAAACAACACCAAGAAGTATAGCTTTGCAGATTGATTTCAAATAAAAATAATTTATTAAGTTTCAAAATAATCACAATATACATACAATTTTTAAAAATGGTAATTGAAAACGGTATTTTATTTCAATAAAAAAAACTCCCGTCGAGGCGGGAGTTTTTGCTAAAAATTAGGACTTAAATCGTATTTCTTGTAGAATTTATCTAAAACAGCCACGACTTCTTCTTCGGTATCGACTATTTT
>JAYVGE010000401.1:0-2745 GCA_043772515.1 Flavobacterium sp.
AGCTGAAAGATTTAAACTTCGTTGCGCTGATACTGTTTTTTCAGATGTACCTCTTTATTACAAGCACTACGGCTGATCTGGTGAGAAGTCAATTATTGATGCACATTAGTGCACGGATTAACATTTCAATCCTCGGTGATTTCCTCAAAAAAATGATGAAACTGCCGATCAAATTTTTCGAGTCGAAAATGCCGAGTGATCTTGTCCAAAGGATGCAAGACCATGCTGTAATTGAAACCTTCATCACAACCACGCTGCTTAATACATTCTTTAGTATCATTAACCTCATTGTATTCTGTTCAATACTTTTTTATTACAGCCCTCTAATTTTACTTGTGTTTGTATCGGGTAGTCTCCTTTCAATAGGTTGGGCATTATTTTTTTTAAAAAGAAAAAAGTCATTGAATTATGTTCGGTTCCGTGAATTGTCAATTACAAATGGAAAACTGTTTGAGACTGCTAGCAATATTTCTGAAATTAAGATAAACGGTTTTGAGTTGCACAAGCAAAACGAATGGACCGATGCCAGGGCAAAGTTGTTTAAGTTGGAACTTTCGAATCTCAAATTGGACCAATATCAGAGAATTGGATCAGAGTTGTTCGAACAGATTAGAACTATTGTTATAATGTTCTTCGCAGTGACTGGTGTCATTGAAGGTAACCTAAGTATTGGAATGATGCTCGCAGTTTCCTACTTGATGGGTCAGCTAAATATTCCCATAAAAGAATTAATTCGATTCATAAATACTTATCAAACCGCGGCTATTAGTACAGAAAGAATGAACGAGGTCTACATGGAGAAAGACGAGGAGGATGTAGAACATGTTGTTAATTCAGATACTCATTCCGGATTAGAACTGAGCAACGTCTCTTTTGGATACTTAGGTGAACAATCTGAAAAAGTATTGAAAGACATAAGTTTTAAAATCCCCCAGGGTAAAATAACAGCGATTGTAGGAAGTAGCGGAAGTGGTAAAACTACATTAATTAAGCTCCTCCTTAGATTTTACAAACCGGATTTGGGACAAATTAATTTAAGTAACAATGATTTTGAATCTTATTCCATTAAATGGTGGCGCGAACAATGTGGTGTTGTGATGCAGGAAGGTCACTTGTTTTCCGATACGATAAAGAGAAACATTGTGATGTCAGATGATTCTGATGATAAACAAAAGCTAATTAGCGCAATTAAGATTGCCAATATCGAGGAGTTTGTTAACGGATTACCAATGGGTCTTGATACTAAGGTTGGTGACACGGGCTTGGGAATAAGTACTGGGCAAAAGCAACGATTACTAATTGCCCGTGCTGTTTATAAAAATCCTAATTATCTTTTCTTCGATGAAGCAACAAGTTCACTTGATACAAAAAATGAAAGAATAATTATGGAAAATTTGAAACAATTTTTTGATAATAAAACCGTTTTAATCGTGGCACATCGACTCAGCACGGTAAAAAATGCAGATCAGATCATTGTGTTGGATCAAGGGAGAGTGGTTGAAGTTGGGACACACTTGGAATTAATTACAAAACAAAACTTTTATTATACTTTGGTTAAAAATCAATTGGAACTAAACAGGTAACCATGATTAGTCTTAAAAACAGCCAGGAACCAACAAGCGATATGGCAGAATTTTACAAGCCTGTCCCGCGATCAATTTCGCTGTATAGCACTTTGCTGTTGATTTTTCTAACCATGTGGATTTTTTTGTTTAGCTACTTATTTAAGATTCCGGAAATTATTTCTTTAGAAATTGTGGTTACAGAAGGACGTCTATACGCAGTTTGCAGCTCTAGTCTTCTAGAAGAGATAAGACCAATTTCAACACTAGAGGTTGATTTCCGTAGTAGTAAAGTCAAAATACCTGGTAAAATGGAGTTCGCAAATTTGAAATTGGAACAGAACAATATACTTATACCAATATCGTTATCGAATAGTATTTTACTTGATTCAGTGAAACTAGATTCAGCGTATCGAGGGAACATTAAAATCACTGAATCTAACTTGCTAACAAAGATCGCAAAGACCAGAAACCTTTGAAACTATGAGGCATTTGTTACTAACATTATTAGGTGTAGGCGCTTGCTATTTTACTTGTGCCCAATCGAAATGGGGATTCAGTATCGTCATAGTCAGCAAAAATGGCGATAGCAGAGAGAAAGAATACCACTATTATAGTGAAACAATCGACTTATCAAAATTAGATTGCACAGTGCCAAAAGTCAAGGGCGAGCCATTACCGGATCTTGATGTCAGGTTTTATACGGATTGCCTTAGTAATTGGTTTTATAACAAAACTCAGAATCTAAACGGAGCCATAAATATAAATGAAATGTCAGTAACAAGTTTCGTGAAAAAAACGCAAGGAAAAATCGATCCGGATTGCCCTGGTAGTCAGATAACTTGTTTTTATACAAAAAGGAAGGATGTTGAAAGAATTCGAAGAAGTTATATTAAAAATGCAGAACGTGGAGGGTATAAAGTTGTAGTAGTGAAATAGATTACATAATCCTGTGTCGAGCAAAACTATCCCAAGAATTTGGTTATTTGCTGATACATTCTAGGTTGTGGATTGGAGCGATTGTTTTCCCAGTAAGTGATTGTATCCTCGGAAACTTTCAGAATGACCGCGACATCCTTTTGAAGTAATTCTAGCTCTAGGCGCTTATTCCGAATCCTTTCTCCCAAGGTTTTCGGCTCTTTAATATATTTGCTTCTATATTTGCTTCCCAGTGGTTTTTGAA
>JAYVGE010000402.1:0-2742 GCA_043772515.1 Flavobacterium sp.
ATACAATTGGACCAATTGGAAAGAGAAATTAACTGGTAAAACAAACGTTTTTACCACAAAGGATGATTTAAAATTAAAATAACCAAATAATGAATACAATAACGTATAAAAATGTACACAATCTTTTTAAGCTAAATGGATTTCATTTAGACAAAAATGATTTGTGTAGAGTGGCTTACAGCTTTATCAAAGAAGGAGAAGAATACGAAAAAGCGGTAGGAGATTTTGTTCTCGACTGGTTCGATAACAAATCGTATCTCGAAATAACCACCTCTGGCACCACTGGAATTCCTAAAACAATTCGAATAGAAAAAATGGCAATGGTCAATTCGGCAATTGCGACAGGTGATTTTTTGGGTTTACAACCTGGCGACAAAGCTTTGCATTGCTTGCCTGTGAGATACATTGCTGGAAAAATGATGCTCGTAAGAAGTTTTATACTAGGACTAGACATCGATTTTGTGGCACCAAGCTCGCATCCGATGTCGAATAAAGATTCGAAATATGATTTTGTAGCCATGGTTCCTTTACAAGCTCAAAATTCATTAAAAGAATTAAAAAACGTAAAAAAACTAATTATTGGAGGTGCAAAAATGAACCTTTTACTAGAGAAGGAGCTATCAAAATTAAAAACAACAGTGTACGAGACGTACGGAATGACAGAAACTATTACGCACATTGCTGCCAAAAAAATTGGAGAAAAAGCTTTCTCTATTTTACCCAACATTCATATTTCTCTAGATAACAGAAATTGTTTGGTTATAGATGCCCCAAAAATAGTAGATGAACAAGTGGTTACCAATGACTTGGTTGAATTAATAAATGACAATCAATTTGTTTTTTTAGGACGAATAGATCATGTGGTCAATAGCGGTGGTATCAAATTGATTCCAGAGCAAATTGAAGAAAAATTGTCTCCCTTAATTACTTCTCGCTTTTTTGTAACCGGAATTCCGGATACTGTTTTGGGAGAAAAATTGGTATTGATTATCGAAGGAGAGCAACAAACCTTAGACAAGTCTATCTTTGACACTCTAGACAAATACGAAAGACCCAAAGAAATAATTTACATTCCTGAATTTAAAGAAACCCATAACGGAAAAATAAAAAGAAAAGAAATTCAAGAAAGTATTTTAAAAAAACGCTCTCTTTAGAACTCCTAAAATCAAAAAAACCGTCTCCTTTTGTAAAGAGACGGTTTTTTTTATCACGCTTGTCTAAATTATTTCTATTTAAAATTACACCATTCGTTATTATAAAAATAATTCGACTATAATTAATAAAATAAACCATGTAAAATTTGGCAAAGTTATTTTGAACTTTTTCAAGACAAAAAATCTATGAAGCAAAGTTTACTAAACTCCTATTAAAATTAGGAATATAGTCAAGTAATTACAAGGTTTATTTTGAAACATTTACGAACCTAATCAATAGTATAATTAAACGATTTCTCCGTCCCACTCGAGGATACCGCCAAGCAAATTATAGGCATTCTCAAATCCTAGCTCGTTCATAATTTGGCATGCTTTTTCGCTACGAGCTCCAGATCGGCAATACACATAATAATTTTTGGATTTATCCAATGCCATAATCTCATCGATAAAGGTTTGTCCTTTATGAATATCGATGTTTATGGCCTTTTCGATACTACCCTCATCGCATTCTGCTTCGGTTCTCACGTCCAGTATTACAGCATTTTCATCTGCTTCAAATTGAGACACCCAATCTTCTTGTGTTAAATTCATCTTTATTTGTTTTTTTTGTAAAAATACAATGTTTTTATCAATCAAAAAACAACTAACTTTCGAATTAGTAAATGTTTTACAGAAAACGTTTTCGCAATTTGCATCCTTAAGACAAATAGTTTGGTATGGGTCTTATTTTGCCACAAAGACAGCAAGTATATCATTCCTTTTATATTTTATTGAAGAATAACTGCTTTCAAATAGCTTACTATTTTCGATGGCATTGCTATTTTAAATTTGTTACTATTTACATTACTTTTACATCAATATAAAAAAACAAATCGCCACAATGAACGACCAAATAAGACCTCTTTTCCCCTCGTTTTCAAATGAGTTACTCCTCGAAATAGAAGCTAATAATACGACCAAATTAGTTAAAGCAGGAGAAATCATCATGCGCACCGGACAATACATAAAAAATACAGTATTGGTAACAAAAGGAAGGATAAAAGTATATCGTGAAGGAGAAGATGGCGGAGAATTTTTTATGTATTATCTACAACCAGGTCAAGCCTGTGCCATTTCGATGGTTTGTGCTACCAAAAATGAAAAAAGCCAAATAATGGCAAAGGTAGACGAAGATGCAGAACTGGTAATGGTACCGCTTTTGCTAATGGACAAATGGATGATGGAACACCGCTGTTGGTACGAATTTGTAATTGACACCTACCGAAGTCGATTTGAAGAAGTTTTAGAACTTATCGATAATATTGCTTTTAGAGCCATGGACGAACGACTAGAATTTTATCTAAAAAGACACCAAGAATCCTGTGGTTGCAAAGATTTAAAACTATCCCACCAAGAAATAGGTAATGATCTAAACACCTCGAGAGAAGTAATATCACGCTTACTCAAAAAAATGGAACAGCGCGGATTACTAAAATTGCACCGCAACCATATAGAGCTACGCAAATAGTGCTCAGTGTTCAGATGAAAATCAAACTTTTGAAAAAGTATTCAATGATAAATTTGGCTCTGAACACTAAAAAACGGAATA
>JAYVGE010000403.1:0-6606 GCA_043772515.1 Flavobacterium sp.
CCTTGGTAGCCTGAAACTGTTTTTTTTCCAATATTGGGAGCTTTCTTTTCTAAAGCAAAATCAAGTGCTTCAATAAAGGTTAGATTGCTTTGCTGTTGAATTGGATCAGGTATTTGCGGATTCCAACCCTCTCTTAGTTTTTGATACAAAGCATCTCGAAGTAAATTAGCTTCGATCTCTCTTTTTTTGAAGTTGTCAATGTAATTGATACCGTATTTATAACGGAAAAGAACCTTGTTGTATCTGAAATAGACAAACCAAGGTTTTGATAGGTCATCATATTTGACAACCTTAGGATTTGAGTAAATTGATTTCATTTTAATTTGTTTTAAAATTAAAATGCTTGCGGGGACATTAAATCAATCTAATGAACATTTCTGTTCACTTTTTGTTCACTTTTAAATAAAAAAAAACGGGAAGTCCTTATTTTACTAAGCTTCCCGAATTCTGCGGAGAAAGAGGGACTGCTTACAATACAAACGCTTTAAATCAATTGCATTTTGATTATTGCAAATATATCAATAAAC
The DNA here is from genome assembly GCA_043772515.1 of Flavobacterium sp. GTDB lineage: Bacteria > Bacteroidota > Bacteroidia > Flavobacteriales > Flavobacteriaceae > Flavobacterium. Next base: position 528 of record JAYVGE010000403.1, read on the forward strand.
ATAATACTTACAGTCGTTTATAGAAAAATCATTTATTTAACTGATTGTTTTAAAATGTAACTAATTGCTTTTTATCGTACGGTTATCGTACAACTTTTGTATATTTGTATTGTTCTAAAACTTCAAATATGGCAACAGTTAATTTTTTATACCGTTCGACAAAAGACAAAGCAAATTTGCACGTTCGTTTATTGTATCGTTTTAATGATAATGATTTTGTCTTTGGTGCAAATACAAAGTTTGAAACTACAAAAGACTATTGGAGTAAAGACCATAAAAGAAAGTCAAGGGATATTGTTTTAACTAACAAACAGACCGACGTTAATACAGAACTTAATAAAATTGAAAACCACGTTTTAAACTCTTTCAATGCGTTCAGTCCTGATGCTATTACAAAAGAATGGTTACAAACTCAAATTGATAATTATTACAACCCACCACAGGAAGCCGAAGCCTTGCCGACTGAATTAACAAAATACATAGATTTTTATATTGAATACCGTAAACACGAATCAAAACAAACCTCAATACAAAAGTTTAAAGTAATCAAAACCAAAATTGAGGAAATGCAGGTTTTAAGAAAAGCACCGTATTTAATTAAGGACGTAAACGACAATTTTAAGAATGAGTTTGTAAATTTCTATAAGTCTAAAAATTACGCACAAAACACAATGCAAAGAGAATTGACCTTTATTAAAACTTTTTGCCGTCACGCCCGTTTTTTAGGACTTGAAACACACCCCCAATTAGACAGTTTGCGTTTGGACAGTATGAAAGTCGAAAAGATATATTTAACTTTTGATGAACTTAACATACTTGAAAAAATCGAAAAGGGTAAATTAACCGATAGTTTGGACAATGCAAAGGACTGGTTAATAATTTCGTGTTATTGTGGGCAAAGGGTTTCAGACTTTATGAGATTTACAGCCGATATGATAAGAATTGAAAACGGCAAAAAATTGATTGAATTTACACAAGTCAAAACGGGTAAAATTATGACCGTTCCACTACACCCAAAAGTTATTGAAATACTGGATAAAAGGGGCGGGGCGTTTCCTTATGCTATTTCAGACCAAAAGTATAACGATTATATCAAAACGGTTTGCGAGATATCAGAATTAACACAAAAAGTTACAGGAAGCAAACATTTAGAAACAGCACCCAAAAGCGGACTATTTCGCAAAGAAACAGGAGTGTACCGAAAATGTGATTTGATTACGTCGCATATTGGAAGACGTTCTTTTGCTACAAATTTTTACGGTAAAATTCCAACTACATATTTGATTTATGTAACAGGGCATAGCACCGAAGTGATGTTTTTAAATTACATAGGCAAAAGCAATAAGGATTTGGCAATTGAAATGACTAACTATTTTTAAATTGTAAAAAATAAAGATTTTATTTTACATACATATTTTACACAAATTACACAAAGGAGCAAATGAATTACCCTACACGAAAAGACTTTTTTAATGCTTTTGGAATATTGACAATGAACGAGATTAAAGACGGGTTAATTGACCGAACAGAAAACAGCCGTAATAAATATAATGAAATTGTAAAGGATTTTATAAAACACTTGAATTTAGATGATGTACGCCCCGATGTGGATACTGAAACACAAGATAGATTTTTAAATTATTGGGATAAGGAATTAATTCCTTTCACTGATAGAGAAATAAAATTATTTGAATTTGATTATGGTGATGATAAAAAACCATTGTTTGATTTTATAATACTGGAGGATAACGGGGCAACTATACAACAAACTAAAGTATTTTGTAAATTGCAAAACGATACAGAAGAATTTGTAAAACTCGCTTTTAGAACTTTTAAATTTAGAGAAGCGTGTAAAATTGTCATTTCTCAATTATTGGAGCAATCGAAACAGCCCGAAGCCGTTAAAACCAAAAAGGAATTTAAAGACTTTTTTAATGCGAATATAAGTATTGAAGTGATACAAAAAATACAAAATGATTTTAAAGACTGCAAAGGCAAAAAAATGGCATACCTTGTTTACTTACTCGAAACGGATTTTAAAATCATTACCTATTCTTTAAAGGGTGAAAATGACAGCAGAAAACACTTTGTAGAAGCATTGATAAATAAAACAATTGCAATGCAAGGAATCAATAAATATTTTGAGTCATACGATGTTAAATTGAAGATTTATAAATTTGAAAAAGCAAGTGATTACGTGAGTATCAAAGAAAAACTATTAAAAACAATCATTTAAACGGTTGTTTTGTTGTTACAAGTTGTTTAACAACTTCAAGCAATTGTAAATCAATGTTTTAGATTTAAATTGTCAATATGTTTGCAGTATCAAATATTAAATGATACTACAATATGGAAACAAATTCAATCTTACTTCAAAATTTAAGCCGTGAAGATTTAACGGACTTAATCGGAAACGTATTTGAAACTAAATTCAAAGACTTTCAAAAAATCCAAAGCACCCAAACCGAAAATGATGACCTGATGACTAGGGAACAGGTTTTGGAACTGCTACAAATAAACGCTTCAACTTTATGGCATTGGCAAAACAAAGGGCGTATAACCGTTTATAAGTTTGCAAATAAATGCTATTACAAGCGTTCGGAGTTAATGGCTACAATCACACCGTTAAACAAATAAGGCTATGAGTAACGAAACCCACAGCCTTACAAAATCTTTGTCAATACCTAAAAGCAAAAATAAACTAAAAGAATCAATTACTAAAGAAGTTGTTCAGTTTACTGGTAAAACCGAGTTTTTACAAATTACTGATATTTTACAGGAGCTTACAAATACAATTCCCAAACTCGATTTTATAATATTGGCATTTCCTGAATTAGTAGAAGTTTTGGAACAACTTAATTATTTTGATGAAATACTTTCAAACGGTAAAGAGCTAACCGATGAGCAAAATCAGGAATACAGTAAATTATCGAAAATATTAAAATCGGCAAAGCTAACAAAGAGCCATTATTTAATTATTTGTATTGAGCAACTTCTTAAAATTGCTAAAACTAATAATTGGGGCTTATGCAAAAAGAATGGTTTTATTTATTTGTATAACAGTTGTTACTGGAGCGAAATAGACAAAGAGCGTTTTCAATTCTTTTTGGGTAATGTAGCTTTAACAATGGGAGTTGAAAAGTTCAAAGGTAAAATTCACACGTTCAAAGAGGAACTTTTTAAACAGTTTATGGCTGACGCCTATTTGCCAACACCTAAAAGTAAATTGAATAGTATTTTAATCAATTTGTTAAATGGAACTTTTGAGATAACACCAAGTAAAAGAGGTTTAAGACCATTTGAGCAAAAAGATTTTATTACCCACCAATTGCCATTTGAATACGATCCCGAAGCAACCGCCCTAATGTTTCAGAAATACTTAGATGAGGTTTTGCCCGATCCTGATAAACAAAAAGTATTAGCGGAGTTTTGCGGTTATATTTTCATAAAACCGAGTGTTTTAAAACTTGAAAAAATGCTAATCCTTTACGGTACGGGTGCAAACGGTAAGAGCGTATTTTTTGAGATCATTAACGCCCTTTTAGGAGCTGAAAACATAAGCAACTACTCCTTACAAAGTTTGACCAATGAAAACGGTTATTTCAGGGCAAAAATCGGTAATAAGCTGGTTAACTATGCGAGTGAGATAAACGGAAAACTGGAAACTGATATTTTCAAACAAATGGCATCAGGCGAACCAATCGAAGCCCGCTTACCTTATGGCGATCCTTTTATATTAACAGAATACGCAAAGTTAATTTTTAACTGTAATGAATTGCCGAAAGACGTAGAACACACAAACGCATATTTCAGACGCTTTTTAATTATTGGTTTTGATGTTACTATTCCCGAAGAAAAACAGGATAAACAGTTACCACAAAAGATAATTAAAAATGAGTTGTCAGGCGTATTTAATTGGATTTTACAGGGTTTAGATAGACTACTGGAGCAAAAGAGTTTTAGTAAATGCGAAGCAATCGACAACGCCCGAAGTGATTACGAAAAGCAGAGCGATAGCGTGTTACTGTTTATTACAGAAATGAATTTTAAGAAATCCACAAGTGAGTATATTTTAATTTCTGAATTATATCCACAGTATAAATATTTCTGTATTGAGGACGGTTATAGAGCCGTAGGCAAGTCCAATTTTATAAAACGATTGAATCATAATAAAATATTTGTCACTCGAATTAATGTTGGTAATGTGGCTTATTTGACTAATTAACTCAAAAAAAAAGATTTGTTTACGGCTTCATATTTTACACTTTTTACATATAGCAAAAATTAAAAAATGTAAAAAGTGTAAAATATGAAGTCAAAACAAAACATTTATTTCTATGGAAAATTTTAAATATTCACTTGACAAAAGCAGTAAAAAGCATATTTGCCCCGACTGTTTGGAAATGACGTTTGTTTTATATGTAGAAAATGAAACAGGCAGTTATTTAACTGGAGGTTTTGGACGTTGTGACCGTGAAACTAATTGCAGTTATCACAATGCACCTACCAAAGGTAAAAAGGCGTTTAATATTCCTTTTTTGGCTATTAAAAGCATTTCGGATAAAGCATATAAATTAACTGATTTAAACGGCTTTATTTCTATAATACCAAAGTCGCAAGTATTGGAGTACTCAAAAAATAATTGTTGGATTACAGAATGGTTTTTAAACAATCAGACTTTTATTAATTATTTAAGTAATGATAGTAAATGTTTAAATAACCAAAGTGATGAGGTTGTAATAAATGAGGTATTAACCAAAGTGCCACCGCCCGAAATTGTACCAAGTTTTCACGCTTTGAATTTGTTTAAAAGAATGTGTTTTGAAAGACCACAAACCGACAATTTAACAGAGTTCCTGAAAGAGCATTTTTCAGATGATGAAATTTTAAAAGCAAAGCAAAATTATTTCATTTCAGGAACAAACCTATTTTGGGAAAATTCAACAATGTTTTGGCAAATTGATGACAAAGAGAAAATTCACGCTTGTAAGATTATGCAATACGACAGGCGTACTGGCAAAAGAATTAAAAAACCATATAACCGCATTAATTGGCTACATAAGACGATTAAACAGCCTGATTTTAATCTTTGCCAATGTTTGTTTGGGTTGCACCGAATTAATGAAGACTATCAAAAGACTATTGCAATTGTAGAAAGCGAGAAGACCGCAATTATAATGAGCCTTTTTATTCCTGATTTTATTTGGCTTGCTACTGGAAGCAAACAAAATCTAAAGTTTGAGTTATTGAAGCCTATCAAAAAGCGAAATATTGTTTTATTTCCTGATAAAGGTGAGTTTGATTACTGGATTTTAAAAGCCAATGAATTAAACAAAACAGGCTTTAAAATAGGAGTTAGTGAACTGATTGAACAGACCGAGAACAAAAACGGTTTTGATTTAGCAGATTATTATTTTTTGACTGATGAGTAAATAAAGTGTAAAAAATGCACTTCAAAAACAAATTTTTTTATCAATTTAATATTAAACATAATGAAAACAATTCAAGAAAAAAAAGCCTTTGTAATGGCACTTTTACCGCTTTTAAACCAAATGGCACAAAGCGAAGCAGTTAAATTTTTAGCTGAAAAAAAAGAGGAAATCACATTTGCCGATTTAATGGCTTTGAGTGATGCAGAACTCGAGGGGCTTCAAAAACTTGTCAACTCAACACGTTCGGCAAAGAAGACCCAAAAGAACACAAAAATTTACGACACCTACATTAAACCCGCTTATGTAATTACAGACGAAGCCGAGAAGGTTAAAACAAAAATTATTTGCTAAATAGCAAAAATGATTACTTTTTAAACAACTATAAATATTTATTATGACTACAACGAAAAGAATACTTCTAAAAGAAAATGAAGCTATTTCAAATGAGCTAATTTCAAATGCAAAAAACGCTTATTGCAACGGTATAAACCTAATTTCAAAATTAGATAAATTAGGCTTAACCGTTTCAAAAGTTGAAAATTGGGAAGCTATCGAGCTGGAATTTAAAAAGGATTACCCAAAGGCAACTATTCAATTCAATATTGATGCCAATGGCATAACAGAGCAATACAGGGAAGCCGAAGCGT
>JAYVGE010000404.1:0-2735 GCA_043772515.1 Flavobacterium sp.
CAAACCAAAATAGAGAGGTGTCCGAGTGGTTGAAGGAGCTAGCCTGGAAAGCTAGTATGTGGGTAACTGCATCGTGGGTTCGAATCCCATCCTCTCTGCTGATTATTTCAAAAAACCTATCAAAACCCTTTAAATCGTATGATTTAGAGGGTTTTTTAATTTACTCCCTATCCAAATTATTCATAGTTTCTCATTTTAAAGGGGTACAATTCGGGGCACTTTAAAAATTCAAAATCATTGTGCCCCTACCTTTGTAAACCCTTTTAAAACAAGGGGTTCATTCATTGAACATCTTGTTTTGTGTTGATAGTTTTTCTAAATTTCTATTAACTTAAAGGTTACCAATTATGGACAATCCAATTTCAATCCTTTTTTATTTAAAAAGAGTCAAAGTCAATGCTCAAGGTTTGGCTCCAATTTTCCAACGAATTACCATCAATGGTAGAAGACTGGACAACAGTACTGGCAAGTTTGTTGACCCCGACAAATGGCACTCCGAAATGTCTAGAATGAGAGGAACTTTGGAAGAAGCTCGTTCAATCAATGGACATCTTGACAATTTAAAATCAAAGATTTTAAATGTGGAGAAAAATTTAATCAAAAAAGACATCCCGGTAAACTTTGAATCCTTCAAAAATGAGTTAACCGGTAGAAAAGAAAGGGAGCGAATGTTAATCCCTATCTTTCAGGAACACAATCGCAAAATCAAAGAACTGGTGGGTCAGGAATACGCACCTGGTACACTGGAACGCTATGAGACTTCGCTAAAACACACTAAAGATTTTATTTCTTGGAAATACAACATTACCGACATCAATATCGAGAAAATAGATCATTCATTTATCACCGAATATGAATTCTACTTGCGCAGCGAACGAAAATGTGCCAATAATACCGCTGTCAAATACATCAAGAACTTCCACAAAATCATTAACCAGTGTTTGGCCAATGGATGGCTGAACAAGGATCCTTTCGCTAATTACAAAGCGAAAGTTAAAGAAGTCATTCGAGAATTCCTTTCTGAAGCCGAAATAGAACAAATGACGAACAAAGAATTTGTTTCTGAGCGATTGGAGCTCGTTCGCGATATATTTGTTTTTAGCTGCTTTACTGGCTTGGCTTATATCGACGTAAAACAATTAACGCTGGACAATATTTCTTTAGGAATTGATGGCGATAAATGGATTTTCAAGAACCGACAAAAAACAGATACAGCTTCCAAAATTCCATTATTGCCAACTGCAAAAGATATCATCGACAAATATGCCGATTATCCGGTTTGCAAAAACGAGAAACGCCTCCTCCCAATTTTAAGTAATCAAAAAATGAATGCCTATCTCAAGGAAATTGCTGATGTATGTGGAATCAAAAAGGATTTAACTTTCCATATTGCCCGCCACACTTTTGCCACAACCATAACACTTTCTAACGGCGTTCCTTTGGAAACCGTAAGCAAAATGTTGGGGCACACCAGCCTTAAAACCACGCAGCACTACGCTAAAATTCTAGACAAGAAAATCAGCGAGGATATGATGATTTTAAAATCAAAATTCGCTTCAAAGGTGCTTATCGAGAAAAAGTTAAGTGTTCATTAGGCTTAGGTGCTGTTAATAACTTTATAGCGAATAGTATGACATATTATCAATACAAAATGGTTTATTTTGATACTCTCAATTTAAACCATTTTGTATTTTATGGAAGTCAATTATATCAACTATTTTAACGAATTTGAGAGAGAATATGAAGTACTGAAAAACGCTTCGGATGATGTTTTGACCGTTTCTTTAGAGATTATACACTACATTGAAAAGAAATTAAAGGAGATATTCAAATGGCTAAAAGAGCACGTTTTTAAATCCCTTCAGGAAGAAATTTATTTTTTCAAAGAATTGAAACCAAGAATGGTTTCAAAACTCCTTTACTATAAAGAGTTATTGAATTTAGAGACCTCATTACCGCCAAGCAAAAAGAACAAAAGGAAGCATTATGAGGAATTACTATCCAAAATTCATCAATATGTTGTTAGCAATAGGGAGTTTTATCAATACTACCGTTCGAGGACAACTGTCAAAGATGATGATCTTTTTGTGCGCCGCAGTTACAAAGATATTGTCAGGGACGATTGTTGCTTGATTAACTTTGATTCCAAGCTTTGCACCTCGCACGATTTCAATGTGGCCATCATTATTGCAAACGATATGTTCACCAGTTATTTAGAAAACAAGCTGGATGAATTAAATGGTAATATCACAACAAAATACAATCCAACCAACAACAAAATAACTTGGACGGGGACTAAAATAGAAATGGCTGAAATGATCTATGGTTTATATTATAAAAAAATGTTGAATGGCGGCAACATTGACATAAAAGAAATTGCGAGAGGGTTTGGCATTGCATTTAATATTGATATTGATGAAAAAACGCTATATCGATGTTTGCAAGATATCAAAAAGAGATATCCCATAAACGGTATATTTCTTCAAGATCTCTCGGATGTAGCTAACAATAAATTTAGAGGGGAGGATTTTTAACCTTTCAAAACCAAGTCTTCGACTTGGTTTTTTTATCTCTAAAATTCATTTTGTAAGAATTTAGAACCCAACTTGGGTTCAACTTGGGTTTCCTTCGTCAAGCCCATATTTTCCGTTGAGACTTCCACCAAATTAAAAACGGGGAAATTGACCATTTATGTTAAAGTTTGAAAAACAAACCCCGTAAATAAAGGGATGGTA
>JAYVGE010000405.1:0-2732 GCA_043772515.1 Flavobacterium sp.
AAAACCTAGTATTGGTTGCAATATCAAATGGAAAAAAGGATTCTAAAAAGTACCTAATTCCGGTTAGTATCCTATTCTAGAATTGAAACTTTAGATAACAAAATTTATACCTTTACCTTTTTTAGCCCTGTCAGGGATTCAAAACCCTGACAGGGCTAAAAAAATACCTTCAAAACAAACACATTTTAAAGTAGGTATCCTTATACCATTTAAGCCTATAATTTACCGTAATAAAACATTCTTTCCCCTTTCTTTTCCAAAATAAAATAAACAGTAGCTATGCTATGCTCGATTTTTATTCTAAGAAAAAAAATGATTATTTTATTTTACAGTAAATTCTAAACTTAAATGGCATTACTATCTATAAATACTAACTCCCAAAAAACGAGATACTCAACAATCTGTTTTTACCTGATTGAGTACTTGCAACGCCACTTCTACATTACATTAATTTTAAAATAAAAAACAAACACCCTATTTAAACACGGGTACTTAATTTTTAAATATCTATTTTTAAGATAAATAATCTATTTTTTTATGATTATTTGATATTTTAAACTTTTTTAAAGGGGTATTAATTAAAAAACACATTATTAATAATTAATTTTAAACTCTTTAAAATGTGATATTTATATTATTTTGAATTAATTTTTACTATTTAACAATTCTTAGTTAAATAGTTAAATTACAAAACATAACACGGCGAAATATTTATAAAAGTTAATAAATTAGCCATCATAAAGATTATTTAATACGAATACACAAGTACGAATAAACCTTAAAAAAAACTAAATTATCTAAAATTTCAAAAGAAGACCACGCATAAAAACCAAAAAAAAACACCAACCAAAACCAATTAAAATGAAAAAATATCTAACCATTTTAGCGTTAATACTAACCTATATAACCTATGCACAGGATGCTCCTACAGTCCCTACAACTCTTTTTTCGGGATCTGCAGATGCGTATTACAAATATGACTTTTCTAATGCCGAGAATAGCTTTACGAGCTTTACAAACTCTCATAATTCGTTCGAATTAGGAATGATCTCCATCAAGGCTTCCCATAAAATGGACAAAGCTTCTTTTTTTGTCGATTTAGGCTTTGGTAATAGAGTCTCTCAGTTTACCTACAACGACACCAAGAATACATTCATGATCAAACAATTGAATTTTACTTATGAATTCTCCAAAGACTTCAAAATAACTGCTGGAAGTTTCGCAACGCATCTAGGGTATGAGCTCGTCGATGCTGTAGACAATAAAAATTACAGCATATCGTATGCATTTACCTACGGTCCCTTCTTTAATACCGGAATAAAAGCGCAATATACCTCGGGGAAATTCAACTTTATGGCAGGTGTTACCAATCCTACAGATTTTAAGTCCGCAATTGATGCCAAGTCAAAACAAAAAACATTTATAGGTCAATTAAGCTATATTAGTAGTACTGGAAGTGTTTATTTTAACGTTACCTCGGGTAGTAGCAATCCATCTTCAGACGAAAACAAAACTCAATTTGATTTTGTTGGCTCCAAAAAAATAAATGATAAATTTTCTTTAGGACTCAATGCCACTTATGCTTTGGCAAAAAACGATACCGATAACAATTTAGATGGCAACTGGTTTGCATTGGTTGGCTACACCAACTACACCATAAAAGAAACCCTTGGTTTGGCATACCGAATAGAGTATTTTGATGCCAAAAAAGCGACTCCAGCACTGGCAAATCTTGCCGGAAGTAGCATCGTAGGAAATACGATTTCACTAAATTACAAAGTTGGTCATTTAACTATTATTCCTGAAGTTAGGATCGATTGTGCTTCTGAGGACATTTTTGAAGATAGTCATACAACACCAAAAAGAGCTACCGTTTTTGCCTTGTGGGCAACCACGTATACATTCTAAAAGATTCCTCGTTTTTTTGCTGTCAAAGTACTTTTATAATGCTTTGGCAGCTTTTTTGGCCTAAATAAATATTAAAAATAAATCGAACAAATTCCTGGTTCGTTTACCAAATCAGGGCAAACGCCTTTAACATTATCGACACGAATTAGCACAAATTTTAAAAAATTAAATTTCACGAATTATTAAGATTTGTGTAATTCAAAAAGTAATTATTCGTGTAAATTGGTGTAATTCGTGTCTAACTTTTTTTTAAAAGCGTTTGCCCTGTTTACCAAATGCTATTAACCAAACGCTACATCTTCGCTTCAAAAAAATGAGGAGTGTAAGCTTGGTCAACTCTAGTGATTGGCATTTTTTTATCTAAATAATCTTACTAAAACATATTTTCATTTTAGACAAACCCTCCATAAAAACTATAACACGATTTAAGCTTTACGTTCCAGCTTTTTAAATTCGTTACCTTCGACAAGCTAAGGCAACATATTCAAATAAACCAAAACAGTAATTCTAAATTTCAAATAAAAACAGGCAATTATTAATACCTTATTAAAGAAAAAATGGATCGCAATAAAAAAGGTTCTTTTGACATACTCAAAAGAACCTTGCTGCTATTTATTGTTTTTTGTAAATCGCATAAATTATGTTTTTTGTCTTTTCGTCCAGCACATCATCTACTTCTGTTTTTACAAAATGTAGTTTAAAAGCCTTGATGGCGGCCGATAAATTAGAGGTGTTGTACCCTATTACCCTCAACCCTTGTTCATAATTAAAATCAACTGGAGCAACATCCAAAAAGGAATCATGCCATAGACCAAAACCTTTTT
>JAYVGE010000406.1:0-2731 GCA_043772515.1 Flavobacterium sp.
TGGGGACAGGTGGTGCAAAAAAAAGAATTAACCCCATCTGACTACCATTTATGGGGAGAGTTAAATTTAGATAAAATAGCGCCTGATCAGCAGTGGGCCAGTTATAGAATGAGCTATGACAATGGTATAGACACCCTTTTTGTCCGAAACACAATCTCTAATAAAACATACAGTTACCCCGCAGGAGACAATTCAATCTTTACTAAAAATAACACATTCGTTTGTTTAACTAAACAAGGATTACAGATACTAAATTTAAAAACAGGAAAGCAAGAAATCATAAAATTGGTTAGCCAATATACGTATTCGTATCTCACAGATCATTTGATTATAAATTTTCATTCCGAAAGAGACAAAGATGAATTACTAATTCGAACTCCTCTTGGAAAAATTGTAAAAGAAGTTCAAGACGTGACTCATTTTTCGTTAAGTCCTAATGAACAAGAACTGGTATACAGCACTTTTTCAAATAATAAATATGCGTTACTACTTATAGATCTTAAACAGGTAAATAGTGAAAAGTCGCTTTTGAAGGGTGGTGAAGATAAGTATGATGGTTTTACATGGCAAAAAGACGGAAAGTCTCTGGCTTTCTTAGGACAATCTGAAAACCTTTCAGATAATACACTTTTCTACTATACTCTAGCGAATGACAAATTGTATAAACTGAATTCTTTAACTCATCCCAATTTTCCAAACAATGCTTATATAGCCTTAGATCAAAATTTTGAATTACTAATCTCAGATGATGTACAAAAAGTGTTTTTTGCTTTTAAAAACAAACCAAATCTTCCGCAAAATAAAGAAGATTCAAATGTAGAAGTTTGGAATGCAAATGATAAATGGATTTATCCTCAAAAACAAAAACAAGGGCAGTTTCGAGAGTATGCAAAATTGGCTTTATGGCTACCCTTGTCAAATCTGTCTAAACCGATTACAACAACTCAACTGCCTAATGTGATGCTCTCTGGTAACCAAGAATATGCCATTTTATCTAATCCAAAAGAGTATGAGCCTCAATTTGAATATCAGGGGAACAGAGATTTTTATATTATGAATCTTAAAACTTTCGAAAAGAGCATTCTTTTAAAAAACCATTCTGGTAACCTAACAAATAGTATTGCTTCTCCAACAGGAAAATACATTGCTTACTTTAAAGAAAACAATTGGTGGATATATAATAGTATTGATAGAACTCATAAAAACATCACTGCAAAAATCGGAGGCAAGTTCATGGGGAAAGTATATAAACTTGTGGCTGAGTCTGCATATGGGAATCCTGGATGGAATCTTGATGATAAAGAAATAATAGTTTATGATCAATATGATTTATGGGCTATTAAAGCTGATGGTAGTTCCTTTCGAAGGTTGACTCATGGACGGGAATCAAAAATTAGTTATCGTATCGCTGATCTCCCCAATAAAAACACTGCAAATTTGATTTATGAAGGCCTCCAAAGCGATACTATCGATTTAGAGAAGGAACTATTTTTGAGAGCTGAAGCAGAAGATGGAAAAACGGGATACTTTAAATGGAAAAGTGATTCTGGTGAAAAACCTATTGTCTTTGGAGGCCGATATACAGATGAATTCTCGTATAATTCAAAAAAACGAATTTTTTTCTACAGAGAGCAAAAATTTGATCTTCCTCCAAGACTTATATCTAAAGAAGAGTCCTACGAAGGTAAGCTCTTTTTTCAAAGCAATCCACAACATTATAATTACAATTGGGGAACATCGGAATTAATCGAATTTCAAAATTCGAAAAGACAAGATTTAAAAGGCGTTCTGTTTTATCCAGCCAATTATGATCCTAAAAAAAAATATCCTATGATTGTCCATGTTTACGAATTACAATCCAAAGAACTGCATAGATATATTAACCCCACATATTACAATGAAATTGGTTTTAGCCCAACAATTTTTACTAGTAAGGGATATTTTGTTTTCTTACCCGATATCATTCATGAGAACGGCAATCCTGGCATTTCAGCAACTGATTGTGTAGTGGCAGGAACAAGAAGAATAATTGACCTCGGACTTGTAAACTCAAATAAAATTGGTCTTATAGGTCATTCCTTTGGGGGATATGAAACTGCTTTTATTATTACTCAAACTGAATTGTTTGCAACGGCAGTTGCTGGTGCTTCTGTTACCGATTTAAATAGCTTTTATTTCACTGTTGGATGGAATACCGGAAGACCCGATATGTGGCGCTTTCAAAGTGAACAATGGAAAATGGTAAATACTCCTTTTGAAGATCCTCTAGGGTATCAACGTAATTCCCCAATCACTTCTGCTGATAATGTCACAACACCGCTACTTTTGTGGACAGGAAAAGAAGATCAACAAGTCGATTGGCATCAAAGTATAGAATACTATCTAGCTCTTCGCCGATTAGGTAAAAAAAATACAATGTTACTGTATCCCAAAGAAGGACACAGTATCATTAATCCAACCAATCAAAAAGATCTTATGGATCGTGTCCAACAATGGTTTGGATTCTACCTCAAAGACGAATTACCAACCGCATGGATTAGTAAACAGCTGAATTAAATAGTGTAATAATAGCAATAAGCAATGCAGTTCCAAATTTGAAACTGCATTGCTCTTTTTGGTAAATCCTTTAAATTACAAATTTAAGGACGATACACAATTTCATTGCAATTGCCTTGAGCATTTTTAGCAAAGGCCTGCGGCCCTGTTGCTCCATTAAGACGACATACCTGGT
>JAYVGE010000407.1:0-2729 GCA_043772515.1 Flavobacterium sp.
TTCTCGAAGGGATCCCCCTCTTTAGAAATATGATGGGTATGCAAGGCCGCACAACGCACAATTAACTCTTCCATTATAGGAATGTCTCTATTATTTAGAGCTTGCACATTGCTTTCTATCCAATCAAAAAAGGCAGTCTCTTTAATAAGTGCCACTTTTATGGCTTCAGAAATACCCGATCGCCAGTTGCGTTGGTTTAGTGTTTTTATAAAATCAGAATCGTTGAGTACAGCATATGGTGGTGCAAATGTGCCTAGAAAATTTTTTTTTCCAAAATAATTCATACTGTTTTTGACACCAACACCCGAATCATTTTGAGACAAAACCGTAGTAGGTATCCGAATTAGGCGTACCCCACGATGGGCTATAGCTGCAGCATAACCCACAGCATCAAGCACTGCTCCTCCACCAATGGCTATAAGAAACGAATGCCTGTCTATTTTGTTGTTGTTGATTAATTGTAAAACGGATTCGATAGCAGCAGGATTATTTTTAACCCCTTCACCTCCTTCTACTACAAGAAAACTAGTTTCGGTAAGCAGAAATTGGTGGTATTTAAAATAGTCGACAATCTTTGCAATCAATTGGTTTGCAGTTGCAACAACGCCTTTGTCTATTACAATGGCTATTTTGGGCTGCTGAAAAAAAGATTCTTTTTTTATCACATCAATAAGTGATGAATTGCTAACATCAAATATCGAACGACTAAAAATAATATCATAATTAAATGAGACTTGAAAATTTTGTTGAAGTATGTGTTGGTGTTTCATTTTTTTTGTGAGGTGTAATCAAGTGACGGCAAATTTTTTGGACAATAAAATAGATAATGGTAATAAAGCGAGAACGGGCAAGGCATAAAACAATCCTGCCGTGCCTGCCACATAACTTGCATTAAGCGGAATTAGCGATAGTACTCCTGTTTTCACAGCCTTTTGAATGTATAAAGGCTGGTTATAAATAAAAGCTTTGTATTTGGCAAAAAAATTAATACCATACCAAAAAAGAAGAAAAGGTAGTAAAACCCAAAATCTAAACCCAATTAGGTATCCTATGTATAAAAACAAGGCTACTACAATGGCATCTAGTAGCAAAGCAACAAGTATAGCCGATTTGTTATTGCCGAACGCTTCTTTTTTGGCAGTAAGCGTGATGGCTGCAATAAAAATAATAGGGATAATACCAATGTACCAATAATTCGAAACAGCATCATTGCTAATACTCATTCCTAAAAGCAAATTACCTCCCCGACATAGTCCCATGTTTATTGGGCCAACAACAGGATAATGTTTGCTTATTTTGTCATAACTAAGTGCCAACAGACCAATAATAAGTGCCAAAATTCCACTAAGTAGGGATACTACAAAAGCAGTTCCAACACCCATTAACAACATCATGCATCCTAGCAAAAGGGCTTCATTTTTACTAACTAAACCACGAGGGAGTATTCTTTCCGGACGGTTTAAAGTGTCCGATTCCAGGTCAAAAATATCATTAAACACAATTCCTCCACCATATAAACCAATGGTGGAGAGTATGAGCAATACTAAATCAAGTATAAAATCAGCACTTGAATTATTGAAAATTAAGATTCCTGATACCGCAACACCCGCAATAATATCTGACACCGCAGTAACGACATTAGCGGGTCGTAATAAAGTAAGTAAATAAAATAGTTTTGGAGGCATTTAGTTTTCGATAATAATATTAGGATACACTATTTCTTGAGCTTCTTGTCCTCTGAGGATACTGCTTCCTTCAAACAGTGAATCTTGTGTTATTGTCATTTCATTTTTCCAATCCGCTTCGTTCATTTGCCCGCTTTGAGAGTAGGCGGTTAATGCATTTTTATAACATGTCAAATGAACATCTTCTTTTGTTATGCCTCTTTCGAGCATTAAAGCTGCCGTTTTAGGAACAGATAAAGGATCACTAACTCCCCAATCGGCAGAACTATCTACAATGATGCGTTCTGATCCGTATTGTTTTACTACTTCAACCATTCGCTCATTCCCCATTTTGGTATTAGGATAAATCGTAAAAGCTGCCCAGTATCCTCTATCCAAAACGTGTTTAGCTGTTTCTTCGTTGTTGTGGTCTATCACTACCATGTGAGGAGCAATCCCGTGTTCTTCTAACACATCCATACTTCTAATGGTTCCATTTTTTTTATCTCTGTGAGGGGTATGAACCATCACTGGTAATTTTAATTTCAATGCCAGTTCGATCTGCAATCTAAAATACTTATCTTCTGCAGGAGTCTGATCATCGTACCCAATTTCACCAATAGCAACCACTCCTTCTTTTGCGGCAAACAGAGGCAATAACTCCATTACCTTTTCTGCCAAAGCTTCATTATTTGCTTCTTTTGAATTTAAACCTATCGTACAGTAATGCTTAATTCCGAATTGTGATGCTCTAAACCTTTCCCAACCCACTAGGGTACTGAAATAGTCTTTGAAAGAGGAAGCTTCTGTTCGGGCTTGTCCCAGCCAAAAAGCAGGCTCAATAACAGCCAGTATTCCTGCGGCACGCATGGCCTGATAATCGTCTGTGGTTCTAGAAACCATGTGAATGTGCGGATCGATATAATACATAAACTAAAAATTTAATTGTGAATACTGTTGTTCTCCTATTTCCTTCCATGAAGCTTCACTATTAAGTATTGCTTCCTTCTGAATTTTATTTTGATCATAAAATAAACTCTCTTTTAAGGCTTTTGCAGCCGCTTG
>JAYVGE010000408.1:0-2725 GCA_043772515.1 Flavobacterium sp.
GCATACGCTCCGTTAGGATCCTGTTTGCGTCCAAAAACATTAAAATAGCGCAAACCAATAGTCTCCAGACCGTATGTTTGACTAAAAATTGCTGCATACAATTCGTTTACGTATTTTGTTATTGCGTAGGGAGAAAGTGGTTTTCCGATGACGTCTTCTACTTTTGGCAATCCTTCTGAATCTCCATAAGTAGAGGAGCTTGCGGCATACACAAATCGTTTTACTTTGGCATCCCGAGAAGCTACCAACATATTCAAAAAACCAGAAACATTTACATCATTTGTCGTAACAGGATCATTTATAGATCGCGGCACAGAACCCAAAGCAGCCTGATGTAAAACATAATTGACTCCTTGCACAGCTAACTGACAATCGACTGGATTGCGAATATCCCCTTCTACTAATCGAAAATTAGGATTGCTTACAAAGGCTTTTAAATTGTGTCTGTGACCTGTTGCAAAATTATCTAGGCAAACGACTTTGTACTCTTTTGATAAAAAATACTCACATAAATTAGAACCGATAAACCCAGCTCCTCCAGTAATTAATATAGAAGTTTGTCTCTTTTTATTCATCTCTTAGACTTTATTCATTATCGATTAGATTTAACTTTTACGCACTTTTTCTATTATTTTGTCCCAAAGTGTTTTCTTTTTTTCAACTTCATGATACCCATTCGAATAGTTATCGTTTCCGTAGCCATAACCGTAGCCATAACCACCACCGTACTTGGCTTTGTTTTCAAACCCATTCAACACGATACTTGCATTGCTAAGTTCCCCTCTTATAATCCTATTATTAAGCAAGGTAATCATTTCTTTTTTTGTAAAATTTTGTCTTACAATATACAAAGTCACATCGCAATATTGAGCCAATTCTAAAGCATCTGAAACTAACCCTACAGGTGGCGTATCTAGAATAATGTAATCGTATCTTTTTTTCAATTCTTCGATTAAATCATTCATGCCGTCACTCAGAATTAACTCTGAAGGATTTGGAGGAATTGGCCCCGAAAGAATAACATCTAGAAAAGGAATATGTGTCGGATTGATAATAGCATCAATCTCTTTTTGTTTGATTAGATAATTAACAACACCAACGTCATTCGATAAATTAAAATCGTCAAACAATTTAGGTTTTCTTAGATCGAGACCAACAATAACAGTCTTTTTTTCGCTCAAAGCAAATACGGTCGCTATGTTTAAGGAACAAAATGTTTTTCCTTCTCCACTTACCGAAGAAGTAATCATAAGGGTTTTGGCTCCTTCTAAATTTTGTTTTTTGTATAAAAACTGGAGCGAAGAACGAATGGCTCTAAACGATTCTGAAAGTGCCGATTTGGGTTTTTCAAACACCGCTAAATCTTCTTTTTCGGGATTTACTCCGACTACTCCTATCAACGGAATTTGAGTAAGTTTACTAATATCTTCGGGATTCTGAATCGAATTATTAACAAATAAGCTCCCGACAATAACCAGCAATGGCAACAACAATCCCATAAATAATGCCAAGACATAATTTACCCCAGTTTTAGGGCCTACAAGTCCGCCACCAATATCTTTTGCGGGATCTATAAAATGAATATCAGACAAATTCGCCGCTTTAACAATATCGGCTTCACTTCGTTTTTGAAGAAAAGTATTGTATATATTATCGCTTAAATCATATTTCCTTTTAATTTTAATCAATTCTTGCTGATCGTCTGGAAGTTGTTTTATAGTACTTTCGGTCTGGTTTATTTTACTATTGACCGTTGCCAAATCGTATTGCAAGGAAGCCTTGGCAGTGGCAATATTTTCTAAAAGTACATTTTTAACAGCTTCCATTTGATTGTCAAAATCTCTAAAAATCTTATCACTTTTTACGGCATAAGCCATCTCTGACCTTTGTGTAGAAAGCGCAATTAGTTTAGAGACATTGACAACAATATTCGGATCATCAATACCAGCGACCGACGGAGCAGGAAGCTTCGAATAATCGACACTACTTTTTAAGTACGATTTCAAAGAATTATAATAGTTCATTTTTCGGCTAACCTCATCTCTCTTTACATCAAACTCCTGAATTTGTTCCGAAAATTTTGCACCACCTTCTTCGATATCAAAAACATTTTTGCCTTTTCTAAACGACTTCAACTCATTACCGGTTTCTTTGAGCTGGGACTCCATAGCCACCAACGTACTATCTATAAAACTAATGGTATTAGTAGCAAATTGATTCTTATTATCTAACTGACTCTTTATAAGCATCTTTACTGTCGAATTTAGATATTCGACCAGTCGTGCTTTATTGGTTCCTTGCAAACCCAAAGACATAATCGACTCCGATTTGTCGTCTGCGCTTACATTTATACCTCTATAATTGGTTACAGTAGCATCAAAATCATTAAATCGAATGACGTATTCGTTGCCTTTATAGAACCCTGGATTGTCTTTAATGAATAATTTCCAATTCAAAAAAGGGAGCGAAACGAGTTGTCCAACTTTGAATCTCTTGACAAAATCACCGACTACCACCGCTGTATTACTATAAGAATTATCTGTATAACTAATTAAAGAAACCGATTCATTTGTAAAAGAAATCCGTATCTCATATTCATTTTCACTTATAAATTTAAGAGTAACCAAACTGCCTACTAATTGCCCTTTCTTTTTATCAATATTTACATAAAAAGGGACTGCTCCGTAAGCATCGACTAAGTTGTACTCTCCTTGAACTAAATAAT
>JAYVGE010000409.1:0-2724 GCA_043772515.1 Flavobacterium sp.
TACACGAATTTTATCCGCCTTTGGCAGATTCGTGAAATAATATCATATCTAAATTCGTGCTAATTTTATTTTTGAA
The DNA here is from genome assembly GCA_043772515.1 of Flavobacterium sp. GTDB lineage: Bacteria > Bacteroidota > Bacteroidia > Flavobacteriales > Flavobacteriaceae > Flavobacterium. The sequence goes on from JAYVGE010000409.1 coordinate 77, forward strand.
GCTACTAAAATTAGTAAAATTCGTGTTAACTTTTTTTAATGTGTTTGCCCTAAACTAATTCTACTTTTAGGCTTAAAAAAAAAGCTTGTTTTTATAGGTTCTTTTGTTTCTCTCTTAATTATGCCTACAAGGTCTAAAAGTAGAAGTAAGTAAAGATTTTAAAATGAAAATATACGAAATTTAGCGAAGTTATTTTGGTCTTTTTCAAGACAGAAGGGATGGGCGAACAGGTGTATTGTCTAAAAATAGCTGGGCTATTGAACTATTCTTTAACGAATAAAAAACCAAAAGAACAAGGAAAAAAGAAGTTTATTATACTTCTATAAAAATAGAAACATAGCGAAGTAATTGTACGATTTATTTTGAAACATCTAATACAACATTTGAATTTCCTTAATATCAAAAGCTACAATCTGATCGTCCTCCAAAAGAATTAAAAGCCTTCCGTTCTCAGCGACACCTTGTATAATTCCCATGAAGCTTACTTTATTTGAATCTACAAAGGGCATTGGAATTCCTTTTTTAAAAAGTCGATCAGAATAAGCCTCCCAGAAAAGATTACAATTACTTTTCCATAATTCTAAAATCTCTTTTAGTTTAGCTACAATTTCAAGAAGTAATTTTTCTTTGTCAAATTGTTTTTGGCAAATAAGTGCCAAAGATGACGCTTTTGGCAAATTTTCGAAATTTATTTGATTCACATTCAATCCCAATCCCACAACAGAAAGAATAGTTCCGTCGCTTTTCAAACTATTTTCAATTAAAATTCCTCCTAATTTTTTGTTGTCTGACATAATGTCGTTTGGCCATTTTATGCTTAAATCTGGAATATTCAAAGATTCTAAAACCTCTATAACGGCAAGAGAAACCGCAATATTTAAATTATAAATCTGATCTACATCTCGCAAAAAATATTTAACCAATACACTCATTATTAGATTCATACCAGATTCAGAAACCCAAACAGAACCCATCTGACCTTTCCCCTTGGTCTGATTATCGGTGGTAACAATAGTAAAATTTTCGACAATTTGCTTGTTCGATAAGCCCTTTAGGAAGTCATTTGTAGAATCTATGGCATCGAGTTTGATTAGTTTCATAAGGCATTATTTGTGAAACAGAATTTAATATTCTGTTTTGGGTCAAAATTAATCACAAAAAATGGTAACTTTACAAACTTATATAAAAATATTACATGGCGAAAAAGACTATAAACAATGATGCTCTATTGGCGAACATCATTAAGGGGATAGAAGAAGTAAAAGGAAATGACATTGAAATTCTTGATTTAAGAGAAATCGAAACTGCCGTTTGTGACTATTTTATAATCTGTAACGGAAACTCAAATACACAAGTTAATGCTATCGTTAACTCTATTCAAAAAACAGTATCAAAAGATTTAAAAGACAAACCTTGGCATGTTGAAGGTTCTGATGTTGCCGAATGGGTTCTTATGGATTATGTACACATTGTTGTTCATGTATTTCAAAAACACATTCGAGAATATTATAACATCGAAAGTCTTTGGGGTGATGCAAAAATCACTAAAATCGAAAACAAATACTAAAGAAACCTAACTTGTAATGGCTAAAGAGAATAATCCAAATTCGAATAAATTTAAAATAAGTCCTTGGTTAATTTATACTGCAATACTATTAATTTTCTTATTTATTAGCTTTGCAACTGGTAGTTCTAATCTATCAGAACCAGGTCAATTAACTTCTTCTAAATTCAATGCATTTTTAGAAAAAGGTCAAATAGAAAAAGTAATTGTCTACAACAAAACAGAGGCAGAAGTATACCTAAATGCCGTTGCTCTAAAAGCACCCGAGCATAAAAAAGTAGCAAAAGATATTTTTGAAAGACCCAACAAAGGACCTCATTATTCTTTTGATATTGGTAATGACCAAATTTTTCAAACAAAACTAGAAAAAGCAGTTGCCGAAGGAAAGTTGAAAGACTTTAGCTTCTTGCCTAAAAGCAATTGGACAGACATCTTAATTAGTCTTTTACCGATTATCATCATTATTGGAGTCTGGATTTTTATCATGAAAAGAATGTCTGGCGGAGGTGGTGGCGGTGGTCAACTATTTAACATAGGAAAATCGAAAGCCAAACTTTTTGACGAAAAGACCGATATAAAAACTACTTTTAAAGATGTTGCAGGTCTTGAAGGTGCCAAAGAAGAAATACAAGAAATTGTTGAATTCTTGAAAAACCCCGAAAAATACACCAATTTAGGAGGAAAAATACCCAAAGGAGCTTTGCTAGTTGGCCCTCCTGGAACTGGAAAAACATTATTGGCAAAAGCCGTAGCAGGCGAAGCTCAAGTACCTTTCTTCTCTTTATCAGGATCTGATTTTGTAGAAATGTTTGTAGGAGTTGGAGCCTCACGGGTACGTGACCTGTTCAAACAAGCCAAAGAAAAATCGCCAGCTATAATTTTTATTGATGAAATTGACGCTGTTGGTAGAGCTAGAGGAAAAAGCAACATGTCTGGAGGAAATGATGAACGCGAAAACACGCTAAACCAACTTCTTACAGAAATGGATGGCTTTGGGACCAATTCGAATGTAATCGTTTTGGCCGCAACCCATAGAGCAGATGTTCTCGACAAAGCTTTAATGCGTGCTGGACGTTTTGACAGG
>JAYVGE010000410.1:0-2722 GCA_043772515.1 Flavobacterium sp.
CATCGCCTAATTTAATTAATTTTCAACCCTGAAATCCGTCTCAAATAAGCCTATGTTTCTTGAATTTTTTCATATCTCAAAAATAAATATTTTACCAACTATTAACAAGTAAAAAAACACGTTAATATAATGCTTTGTTTTTAGATATTCCCAATAAAAAAAGCTGCAATTTTTATAATTGTAGCTTTTGTGGTTTTATTCTAATCGATGTATTGTACAGGCACAGATTGTAAATCTATACTATATTAGTTTTTTATTCCGAAGCACTCAAATTCTTCAACATGTCTACAGTCATTGATTCGAGATCAAACACATGATTCCAGCCCCAATCTTCTCGCGCAGCACTGTCGTCAATACTAGCTGGCCAGCTATCGGCAATTTTTTGGCGAAAGTCAGCTTCGTAAGTTACTTTCAACTCCGGAATGTGTTTCTTGATTTCGGTAGCAATTTCTGACGGCGTAAAGCTCATTGCCGCTAGATTGTAAGAAGAACGAATCTTAATTTGCTCAACGGGTGCTTTCATAATATTAATGGTCGCTGCAATAGCATCATCCATATACATCATTGGCATTTTGGTCTCAGAAGACAAAAAACATTCGTATTTTCCGTCGCTCAATGCTTTGTGATAAATGTCTACGGCATAATCTGTCGTTCCTCCACCAGGAAGGGTTGTCCAGCTGATTAAGCCTGGGTAACCAATACTACGCACATCAACACCAAAGATGTTATGGTAATATTCGCACCATCTCTCGCCAGATTGCTTACTAATTCCGTAAACGGTAGAGGGTTCCATAATGGTATATTGTGGCGTATTTTCTTTAGGAGTTGTTGGTCCAAAAACAGCAATACTCGAAGGCCAAAATATCTTTTTTATTTTTCCAGCTTTCGCCAAATTCAAAACGTGAAACAACGAATTCATATTCAAATCCCAAGCAAAAGCTGGATTTTTTTCTGCAGTTGCCGAGAGTAATGCCGCCATGAGATAGACATCGGTAATCTGATGCAATTCTACCAAATGCTCAATTTGGTTAAAGTCTAAGGCATTGACTACCTCAAAAGGACCTGAGTTTACAACATCGGTATTCAATTTTCGGATATCAGAAGCAATAACATTTTCTGTACCGTACATTTCTCGGAGTTTATGGGTCAATTCGGTTCCTATTTGTCCGCAAGCACCTATAATTAATATTTTCGGATTCATCTTGATGATTTTTTTTTAATGCAAATATAACGTTTTAGTAAATAAATGACAGGTAACGAATGGTATATTGGGTGTACGATAATTTTTTTTTAAGAAGAGTTTAAAAATCTATTAAATCTGGATGCATTTTTTCACGCAGATTTCGCTCCATAAAGCGTTCTTTAAAAGCTGAATTTTTATAATTGTAGCAAAACCAATTTGCGCCAATTCAGCTCTTTGTCAAAGTTCAAAACTTTGACAAAGAGAAATGGTTTGAAATCATTTTTTTATACAATTCCAATCATTCAAATTACTGTTCCTCCCGCCGAAGCAGGAGACAATTATACCATTGGTGTTTATAAATTAATCCAATAGCATCTCCAAAGAAGAGGGTTGGGGTGAGAATAATTTGCGTTGGACTATATTATAATTGGGTTTAGTGTAACTTAGTGACATTGATATAGACTCCTCGGAAATGCATTCGATTACAAAATCTTTGTCGCGAATTTAAAGAAAGTAATTTTGCTCTTTTAAAAAAGGATTATAAGGTATAGCCTATTGTTACAAAAAAGCTTCGATTATAAATTTTCAGTTGAGGTTCTTGCGTATTTGCATTTTCAATTAGAGGCACAAATCCCCGAATAAATCGTGCTCCCAAATTAAGTCCGTTGGGGAGTTCATAGTTTATGCCTGTCACGATTCCAGCATCCATTTTTTGACTGTAATTGCTGGGATTTTCGCTATTACCAAAAAAACTTTTGTCGGTGTATAGGTTTCCATTTTCATCCTTTCGTTGAATAGATGCGTCCCATAAAATCCCAACATAAGGGCCAGCATAGAGCTGTATTCCTTTGTAATAAAAGGTGGGGCTAGCAGGAAAAATATCGATATATTGTCGTTTAAGTTTGCTAGAAAAAACAGGGTTTATATTATCCGCCATTTGCACTGAGGTGAATCGCTTGCTATAAAACAATTCGTGTTTTAAGCCAAAATGCATCGCCATTTTGTTGTTGAGGATGATGCCGATTGTAAGCCCAGTCAATGCTCTTGATCCTCCTTCATTTGATAAGTTGTCGAGATCACGACCGCAGAGAGACGACCAATTAAGACCTCCGCTAATGCCAAAAGCAATGCCTTCATGTTGCGCACACATGGTTGATGTAAAAAAGTATAGTAGTGCTATTGTAAGTATCTGTTTCATATGTAGATAATATTTGTTTTTTATAGGAATATGGTATCGCCAGATCTTCATCGGTGTTTGCGACAGCTTTTGTCATGGCGATTTCATATGTAGATATATTTGTTTTTTTTTATGAAATATAAAATTGCTTCGCCTCTTTGAATTCGGATCTTTGTAAAAGTTCAAAACTTTGACAAAGAGCAATGGTTTGAAATCAATGTTTTGGCTCAAGCCAGTTCAATCCATTCAAATTTCTATTCCTTCAGCTAAAACAGGAGGCAAATAAACCCTAACTTAATGACATTGCCCTATCGTTCGAGTAGCATATCATTATTGGTCTTTATCTCATCGGTTGCTATTTT
>JAYVGE010000411.1:0-6566 GCA_043772515.1 Flavobacterium sp.
ATAAATATAGTAAATTAGCAATAATACAAATAACAACATTGCACAAAAAATGTTAAAAAAAATAACTAACTATCCATGTTACTGTTAAAAAAACAAACGAAACGTACTTTTACACCAATAATTCATTACAACAAATCGAAACACATTCAATTCTATCCAAAACAACAAATCCGCTCCCAAAAGGAAGCGGATTAAAAAAACAAAAAAAAACTGCTAACTAAAAAAAACTTTTGCTGGATTGTATCCTAGATAGGGCATTGCCTCTTCTTTAAAAACAACACCATATTCCTCTAACTCTTTTAAAATTGGTAAATACACTTCTTTACGAATAGGAAGTTGCACACCAGGCGTGGTGATTTTGCCGTTGAGAATAAGCAAAGTTGCCATCGCGACTGGCAAGCCAACCGTTTTTGCCATAGCTGTAAACGTTTGATCCTCACCAATACAAACCATTTTTGAATCTATTTGTTGCTCTTGACCATCTAACTCATAACCAAATTTATGATACATGACAATCATATCTTTGTCGTTAGATCCTAACGTCCAACTATCGCTAAGTATTTTTTCTAGAATTTGTGCAGGAGTTGCGCTTTTCAAACCTACTTTTTTAGTACGACTAAACAAATCAAGCTCTAAAAGCTTGTCCCACATACTATCGTCTTGGTCGATTTTAAGAATCAAACGCATCTTGATTTCGACAGAATCCGTTGGATGATACGGCAAGAAGGAATTGACAAACTGTCTGTAACTCATGTTTTCGGAATCTTCCATAACATAACTATCATCGGTCATACCCAGCTGCACAAACATGTTCCAAGCTTTAGAAAAACCAACCCGACGAATAGTACCTCTGTACAAAGTTAAGACATTGTCTAAACCGTAGACACTCCTATATTTTAACGAATCTCGATTGGAGTAGGCCTCAAATTTGCCATACCCTTCTACTTCTAGAAATTCGGTTCTTCGAAATAAACTACCATACGGGATGTACTTATAAGTTCCTTCTTGAATAAATTTGGCAGCACCACCCTGACCAGCAAGAACAACATTTCGAGGTGCCCAAGTAAATTTATAATTCCAAAGATTAGTATCCGATTCTGGAGCCACTAGACCACCGCAGAAAGATTCAAACAAAAGCATTTTGCCTCCTTTTTCACGAATTTCATCTATGACTTTCATGGCGCTCATGTGGTCTATCCCAGGATCCAGACCTATTTCATTCATGAAAATCAAATTATTTTCGATAGCAGCTGCATTCAATTCTTGCATCGCATCGCTCACATAAGATGCCGTAACGAGGTGTTTTTTGTAAACTATACAATCTTTTGCCACTTCAATATGAAGATGAGCAGGCAACATCGAAATAACAATATCGGCTTTTTCGATTGCTTTTTTTCTCTGATTTTCATCAAATATATCTAAAGAAATAGGAGTAGCATTGGGATGATTATGGGTCTTTTTTTGTGCCAATGCCAATGACAAATCACCTATTATAAGATGCAAGTTTTCTTCTTTTGATTTGTTTAAAAGATATTGTATCAAGGAAGAAGCTGATCTTCCAGCCCCAATGATTAGAATCGTTCTCATAGTTACATAAATATAACACAAACATACAAAAATGTTGTATTTGTAACAACTCTATTTGCTAAAATACCAAAAAAAGTTTAAAATAAATAAGAGAAACGCATCTATATACAGGTCAAAGGCTTCTTAAATTAAACTTTGTAGATATTAAGTTTTTTTTGAATAAATGTTAAAGACTTTAAAAACATACCTACGACGTCAAAAAACACCTTACAGAATTCTGATCCTCCTCCATGATCTTTTCCCTAACCTTGAAGCATTAGAACTTATTATATCGCAAGCTTTATTTTTAAATAAAACACCTTGAAAACAAACGCTTTAAAAACAGTAATCGTTATAATGACTATAAACCAATTTCATTAAATTAGGATTTAATTGCCTCCTACTTTAGCTGATGAAATAGAAATTTGAATGAATTAACTTTAGCCAAAACATTAATTTCACAGCTTTCCCTTTGTCAAAGATTTGAACTATGGCAAAGATCCGAATTAAAAACCCTTAAAATTTAATAATATTTGGTATATAAACGCTATTTACACACAGTCATTCGGAGGGTTCCCGCAAAGAATCACAGTTATTGTCTTGATTTTTTTTCGTGAATCGCTGCAAAATAGTTTAAACGCATTTGCCCTAATTTATACTCTTAATAAAAATACAATCGAACAAAAAATCAAAAGAATCGAAGCCAATGCTATTAGATTAAACAGATAAAATATACTTTTGCTTATAAAACACTATGGCAATCCGTTGAGCAAATCATGATTGATTTTCTTGAAACAGCTTTCACTCCCAATCTATCGGGAATGAAATTAATACATTCAAGTTTTCATATTTATCAAACAATTCGTGTAATAAATTTATTAGTAATTAGCTACAGACAGTCATATAAAACAATTTTACTATGGACAAAAAGATCCTATCTACAGCAGCTATTTTAGGAATGACAGCTATAATTCTAGGCGCATTTGGCGCACATGCCTTAAAAAAAGTAATAGCAATAGAACAACTTGCTACTTTTGAGACTGGTGTGCGGTATCAAATGTATCACGCCTTCTTTTTATTATTTGTTGGAATAGTACCCAGCTTAACTCAGAAAACAAAGAAAAACATCTATTATTTGGTGGTATTTGGAGTTGTTTTCTTTTCGGGATCTATTTATTTATTGGCAACCAATGACCTCACTTCATTTGATTTTAAAACCATTGGATTCATAACTCCAGTAGGAGGACTCCTGCTAATAATTGCTTGGGCGATATTAATCGGGGCCTTTTTGAAGAAAAAGTTATAAATCTAACAGAAATAAATCGTATCTAAAATATAAGTTCTATTTTTGTATTCAATTAATTTAAACATCATAACTATAATTTTATGAATAATAACACACCGTTTACGCAATCGATTTCGCTGAAAGATTTAGGAATTGAAAACGCAAAGATTCATTATCAATTATCAGCCAACGAGTTACACGACATAACGATAGCTTCAGGTCAGGGAGTAGAGAATTCGACTGGAGCATTAGCAGTAAATACAGGCGAGTTTACAGGACGCTCTCCTCAAGACCGTTTTATTGTAAAAGATAGCATCACCGAAAATCATGTTTGGTGGGGAAAAGTTAACATCCCTTTTGAACCAACGGCTTTTGATGCACTTTACAATAAAGTTACAGCCTATTTATCCAACAAAGAAATTTTCGTTAGAGACACTTACGTATGCTCGGATCCAAATTACAGATTAAATGTGCGTGTTGTTACCGAAACGGCTTGGGCAAATTTATTCTGTTTTAACATGTTCTTGAGACCCGAAATACAAGAATTAACCAATTTTACGCCAGAATGGACTGTGATTTGTGCCCCAGGTTTTATTGCAGATCCTGAGATTGACGGTACACGCCAAGGTAATTTTGCCATTTTAGATTTTACCAAAAAAATAGCTTTAATTGGAGGAACAGGGTATACAGGAGAAATGAAAAAAGGAATTTTTTCTGCTTTGAATTTTATCCTTCCAGTTTTTAAGAATACTTTGCCAATGCATTGCAGTGCCAATGTTGGAGAAGAAGGAGATACTGCGATATTCTTTGGATTATCGGGGACAGGAAAAACAACATTGTCTGCCGATCCAGAAAGAAAATTAATTGGTGACGACGAGCACGGTTGGACCAATGAAAATACTGTATTTAATTTTGAAGGAGGTTGTTATGCCAAAGTAATCAACCTTACCGAAGAAAATGAACCTGATATTTTTAGGGCTATAAAAAAAGGAGCTATTTTAGAAAACGTAGTTTTCAAAGCAGGAACGAATGAAGTCGATTTTCAAGATGTTTCTATTACACAAAACACAAGGGTAAGTTATCCTATTGATCATATCGATAATATTCAACTTGGATCTATCGGAAAAAACCCTAAAAACATTTTCTTCCTAACTGCCGATGCGTATGGTATCTTGCCCCCTATCTCTAAACTGACACCTGGACAAGCGGCTTACCATTTTATTTCTGGTTATACAGCAAAAGTTGCTGGAACCGAAGCTGGAGTAACAGAACCTCAACCTAATTTTTCTGCCTGTTTCGGTGCGCCATTTATGCCATTACACCCAACCAAATATGCCGAAATGTTGAGCAAAAAAATGAAAGATGCCGATGTAAAAGTTTGGCTTATCAATACGGGATGGACAGGTGGTCCTTATGGTGTAGGAAGCCGAATGAAACTAAAATACACTCGTTCTATGATTACTGCCGCTTTAAAAGGAGAATTAGACAACGTAGCCTATGTAAACCATAAAGTTTTTGGCATTGCTAAACCACAATCGTGCCCTAACGTTCCTAGCGAAATATTAAATCCTAGAAACACTTGGGAAGACCCAGAACAATACGATAAAAAAGCAAAAGAATTGGCCGAAAAATTTAAAGCCAATTTTGCAAAATTTGAAGAATTTGCTAATGCCGAAATTATGGCAGGAGCTCCGTTAGCTTAAGTTAATATTAATTCAAAAATAAAAAAGAGCTGTTCTTAATTGAGCAGCTCTTTTTTTATAGCCGGTAAATATTGCAAAACAAATCGTATAATTACTTCGCTATGTTTCTATTTTCATACTTTATTCCCTTGGTTCTTTTACCCTTGGGAAGAGTTGTGAGGAACGAAACAATCTTGTTGAAAAACAGTTTATTCATTTTAGTTTAGAATTTACTGTGAAATAAAATAAAGATTTTTTTCTTTATTTAAAATAGAAAAATCGAAGTATAGCATTACTACGGTTTATTTCTATTAAAAAAAAAAAATGTTTTATTACGATAAATTCTAGATATAAATGGTATTAATAGCCCAGATATTTAAATTGAACACTCCTGCTTACCCATCCTTTCCTCAAGAATGTCGTCTTAGAAAAAACCAGAATAACCTCCTCAAATTTTGTACGCTTTATTTCAAAACGTTTACTAATCAAAAACATATCAACTATTTACAACATTATTATTTTTTTGGCGTTAAATTTGTATCATCAATCAAATCAAAAATCATCAATCATGTTAAAATATTTTTTTATTCTCTGTTCAGGAGCCGACAAAAAACTTCTTGAAGGTTGCTCCGAAGGAGAACAAACCAAATTTGTTGGTATTGGCGCTACTGTTTTCTTTACTGCCGTTATGGCTTTTATCGCCAGTTCTTATGCGCTTTTTACTGTTTTTGACGATGCTTACCCCGCCCTGCTTTTCGGACTGGTTTGGAGTTTACTTATTTTTAATCTCGATCGTTTTATCGTTTCTACCATCCGAAAAAGGGACGATTTTTGGGGTGAATTTAAACAAGCAACTCCCCGAATTATTTTGGCGATTATTATTGCCATCGTAATTTCGAAGCCATTGGAAATTAAAATTTTCGAAAAAGAAATCAATACCGTTTTATTGAAAGAAAAAAACGCGATGGCTTTGAATAATAAAAAAGAAGTCTCCAATTATTTTAAATCGGATTTAGATAAGAACAAGGCGGAAATAGCGAGTTTAAAATCGGAAATTACCAATAAAGAAAAAGAAGTCAATACCCTCTACGAAACCTATATTACCGAAGCCGAAGGAACAAAAGGAACAAAAAAGCTAGGAAAAGGCCCCGTTTTTAAAGAAAAAATAGCCAAACATAATTTGGCATTTACCCAATTGGATACCCTTAAAAAACATAATTTGGTTAAAATTGCCACATTAGAAAAAACGTCCCAAGCACTACAAGCCGGTTTAGACAAAAAAGTAGTTGAAACACAACCTATAATTGATGGCTTTGATGGTTTAATGGCGCGAATCAATGCCTTAAACAAACTGCCTTTAATTCCATCTTTATTTATCATGTTGTTGTTTTTAGCAATTGAAACCTCTCCAATTATAGCCAAATTACTATCTCCAAAAGGAGAATACGATTATAAATTAGAAGATTTTGAAACCGCATTAAAAGCAACTATCGAACAAGATAAATACCAACGTGTTTTACTGGTAAAAACCAGCGCATCCATGCATGACAAGGTATACGAAGACATTGCAGATGATAAAACATTATACAACCTACAACGCAAAAAAGCAACCGAATTACTAGAGCGACAAGCGCATAATTTTGTAGAAAAACAAATAAAAACGTTCTAAAAACAAAACACAGATTCGAATATTTTTTACAGCTTTTGCCAAATAAATCAGACCCTTTTTGTGTAATTTATAAAAACACGACATACCATCTACCTTTTCTCGATAGTATTGTAGTAATATTTTATAAGAAATAAAATACAAATTAATCCATTAATAACCGAAATCGCTGATGGGTAGGTCATTCCTTGTTTACTTTCTTTATACACGGGCTTTCAAGAGGGTGAAAACTTTGATTAAAACAACATCATAAGCTTAAAAAATCAGGACAAACGCGCCTTTAACATTATTCGACACGAATTACACGAATTAGCACAAATTTTAAAAAATTAAATTTCACGAGTTATGAAGATTTGTGTAATTCAAA
>JAYVGE010000412.1:0-2721 GCA_043772515.1 Flavobacterium sp.
TATTGTTGCTGAACGAAATTTTGGATGTGAATACCCCATTTACCGAGAAAATTATTTAGTAGCGATGAATCTAAAAAAAATAGCCAACGTTTTTGAATTTTTCAAAAGTACTATTGCGATTAATTTTGTTGCCAGTGTTATCGTATTCCTATTTGGAGGATTAATCGCTTTTCATTATTCATTATTAACTTTTGGTTTTGGGATCAGTCTGCTTTTTAAGGAGGTTAATTCTAAAAATGAATATTTGTTTTATTTCAATAACCAGCTTTCAAAAATACAACTTTGGGTCTGTTCTTGGTGTTTTACTTTTGTTTTTTTGGTAATTTTCGTTGTTGTTTTTAATGTGATAAATAAATTATTTTGATAAGACATTTATTAGAAATCGACAGTGTTCAAAAATCTTTTGACAACAAATCTGTTCTGTCAGATGTTTATTTGAAGTGCGAAACAGGAGACATAATCGGACTCCTTGGTCGAAACGGTTCTGGAAAGTCTACACTGTTGAAAATTATTTTTGGCATTGAGCCTGCCGAATTCAAATTTGTTAGAATTGATGGTTTTGTCAAAACGAAAACCAAGGATTTGTTTGCAGAAATTAGTTATCTCTCTCAAGAAAATTGTATTCCGAGTTTGTTTTCTGTAAAAAAGGTAATTCGGTTATCTGTCTCAAAAGAAAAGATTTTCGATTTTTATTTAGATGAAACGATTGCTGCTATGCTAAATAAAAATATAGCTCATTTGTCTGGTGGGGAGCTACGGTATTTAGAGATTAAAATAGTACTCTGCAATTCGTCAAAATTTGTTTTACTCGATGAGCCCTACAATGGTTTGTCTCCGATTATGGTCGAAAAAGTAAATTTGCTAATAACCGAAAACGCTAGAGCAAAGGGGATAATTATCACCGATCATAATTATGAAAATGTAATTGTAATTTCGACAAAATTAATTCTGATGAAAGATGGGAAAGCGCATCATCTGAGTCACAAAAACGAACTGATAGAAAAAGGATATTTGAAAGAAGGAATGCTTTAAATTTTTTTGAAAAAACCGAGTAAAATCGATAGTAACTCTTCTCGATTTTCAATATGCGACATGTGACCATCGGGTAGAGTGACCAATTGAACCTTTGTGTTTTTAATTTGCTCGATAGTTTCTTCGTAAACCAAAACAGGGTCTTTTTTTCCTAAAATGAGCATTTTTGGATAAGAATCAGTATGCAATAAAGCTTCTCGATTTTTGCGTATTTTCATACCTTCTAGCGAAGCTACAATTCCTTGTAAAGGGGTTTTTAAAGCTTCGGTTTTTACCTTTTCAATTTCGTTAAAGAGTCTCTCTCGATTGTTTGAGCTGAATAAATTACCAATAGACAAACTTATAAAATTGATGTAATTCTGTTTTACTACTTTGATGGCTCGGTCTCGATTGTGCTTGCGCTCTTCGCTGTCGGGTCTTGCGGTTGCGTTTAGTAAAACTATTGCTTTGATGTATTCTGGATACAATTCGGCAAAAGCCAAAACTACATAGCCGCCCATAGAGTGCCCGACAAATAGTGCTTTACGGATGCGCAACAGCGATAAAACTTCATGTACGATATCGGCATTGTCCTCCATAGTATGTATATAGCCTAAACTTTCGGTATCACCATGACCTAACAAATCGATGGTGATTACTCGATTTTTTTTGCTCCATTCGGGAATAAAATATTTCCACATGGTTTGGTTCTCTAGAAAACCGTGGAGTAATACAACGGCAGTCCCTTTTCCGGTGTCGGAATAGGAGATTTCGGTGTTTTTGTAGAAGAGTTGTTTCAAAAAAGAGGGTTGCTGGGCAAAAATAGTATTTTATTTTCGAGAATGTTTTTAATTCGAATTAGGATAACAAAATACGACCCACAATTGTGAGTCGTATTTTTTATAGTTTTTGTTTTCTAAATTAAGAATTCATTAAACTTTCAATTTCCTCAACTTCAATAGGGATGTTTCTCATTAAGTTAAAGGGGGTGTCCTTTTCTTGTATTACGACATCGTCTTCGAGTCGAATTCCGAAACCTTCGGCAGGAATATAGATTCCAGGTTCTACCGTAAAAACCATATTTGCTTGCATTGGTTCGTGTAGTAATCCGTAATCGTGGGTGTCTAATCCCATGTGGTGAGAGGTTCCGTGCATAAAATATTTTTTATAGGCAGGCCAATCTGGATTTTCATTTTGCACATCGGCTTTGTCAATGAGTCCCAAGCCAAGTAATTCCGAAGTCATTATCTTACCTACTTCGACATGATATTGTTTCCAGAGTGTTCCAGGGAGTAGCATTTTGGTGGCTTCGTTTTTTACACGTAAAACAGCATTGTAAACTGCTTTTTGTCTCTCGTTGTAGCGTCCAGAAACAGGAATAGTTCTGGTTAGATCGCTAGAATAATTGGCGTATTCGGCAGCTACATCAAGCAAAATCAAATCGCCAGCTTTACAAGGCTGGTTGTTTTCTATATAATGTAATACATTGGCATTGTTTCCAGAAGCAATAATTGGAGTGTAAGCAAAACCTCTAGATCGGTTGCGGACAAATTCGTGAATGAGTTCGGCTTCAATTTCGTATTCGGTTACGTTTGGTTTTACAAAAGACAATAATCTACGAAACCCTTTGTCTGTAATATCGCAAGCCTTTTGTATCAAATCGATTTCTTGGGGTTCTTTTATCGAACGAATAAGTTGTAGAATCGGATT
>JAYVGE010000413.1:0-2721 GCA_043772515.1 Flavobacterium sp.
ATCGGCTTGCTTTGTTCCCAATTTGTGTTTAAAAATCTTATCCGAACGCAACGTAACTTCGTCTTGACTAGAATAAAATATCGTATGGTTGTCATTGGCCCAAACCGCAGTTCCAGTGACTTTTTCAATACTATCTTCTAAAATCGTATTGGTTTCTAAATTTTTGATTTGGATGGTATATATTCTTCTTCCAACGGTATCAATACTAAAAATCGCCATTTTGTTATCGGGACTAATACTTAATCCACCCAATTGAAAATAAGATTGCTCTTTTGCCAATTCATTACAATCAAAAAGTATTTCTTCGTTTGCCGAAAGACTCTCTTTTTTTCGAGAATAGATAGGGTAATTTTTTCCTGTTTCGAAACGAGTAATATAGTAATAGCCATTGTATAAATAAGGTACCGATTCGTCATCTTCCTTAATTCTACTTTTCATTTCTTCGAACAATTCTGCCTGAAAATCTTTGGTATGCGCTGTCATATCTTGATAATACGCATTTTCTTCATTTAGATAAGCTATAACTTCGGAATTTTCTCTGTCATTAAGCCAAAAATAATCGTCAATTCTGGTATGTTTATGTTTTACTAGCTTTTTCGGAATGACCTTAGCTATTGGTGGTAAACTATTTTCTGACATTGTTTGCTTTTTATTATAAATGATGAAGCTGCAAAAATACTACAAACGAAATTCATAACGATTAGACTTTTCATCTATTTTAACATTGATTATAACAACGAAATTTGTAATTTCGTTGTTTAATTAAAAAAAAGACAAACGATGGATTTAATGGGAATGATGGGTAAACTTAGAGAAACCCAACAAAAAATAGAAGATACAAAAAAACGATTAGACACTGTTCTTATAGACGAACAAAGTACAGACGGCTTATTAAAAGTTACTTTGACTGCCAACACCAAAATAAAAACGATTACAATCGACGATTCTTTATTAGAAGACAAAGAGCAATTGGAAGATTACTTGATTTTGGTTTTGAACAAAGCCATCGAGAAAGCTTCGAGCGTGAACCAAACCGAACTGGATGCCGTTACCAAAATGGACATGCCAATGATTCCTGGAATGGAAGATATGTTTAAGTAAAAGTTTGACGTGTTAAAATAAAACTCAACATTAAACAAATAAAAACAAACCCGACCCGAGCCTGAAAGAGCTAACTGGCAAATCAATTTGACTAATTTACACGGATCAATTCGTTCAAATTAGTCAAATTCGGGTTTAAGTTTCTATTCAAAAAACTATAACTTTCTCAGCGTATCAAGGACATAATTGTGCATTACTTCTCTATAATCGAGATGTGTTACCATCCGTAACTTGCCTTTACCCATGCTGCTAATAGAAATACTTTTCTCTTTCAGGGTTTCTATAACCAAGTTTTCGTTCAGACCTTCTTTTACAGAAAAAATCAAAATATTTGTTTCTACGGGTTCAACCGAAGCCACCCAATTTGTTTTTTCGAGTACCGCAGCCAGCTCTTTGGCTCTTCGATGGTCTTCGCCAAGCCGCTCTACATTATGATCTAAAGCATAAATTGCTGCTGCTGCCAGATAACCAACCTGACGCATAGCTCCCCCAAATATTTTGCGCACTCGCAACGCTCTTTTTATAGTCGCTTTGTCTCCCAACAACAACGAACCAATGGGAGCTCCTAGTCCTTTGGAAAAACAGACCGAAATGGTATCAAATAATCTTCCAAATTCCTTTGGATCTTCCTTTTTAGCAATCAAAGCATTCCAGATTCGAGCACCATCCAAATGAAATTTTAGATTATTAGCAACACAAACTTGCTTAATTTTCTGCAACTCTTCCAATTCATAACAAGCACCTCCTCCTTTATTGGTTGTATTTTCGACACTTACTAATTTTGTTGTTGGAAAATGAAAATTTTCGGGATCGTTAATAGCCGCTTGGACTTGTTCGGCAGTAATCATCCCTCTTTTTCCATCAATCAAACTAAAAGAAGTACCGCTATTAAAAGCAGCTCCTCCGCCTTCATAAAGATAAATATGAGACCATTTGTCGGCAATAATTTGATCTCCTGGTTGTGTATGCAATTTGATTGCTACTTGATTTGCCATCGTACCCGACGGAAAAAAAAGCCCCGATTCCATACCAAATAGTCCTGCAACTTTCGATTCCAATTCAATAACAGTTGGGTCTTGTTGGTACACATCATCGCCTACTTTGGCATTAAACATAAACTGCAACATTTCTATAGAAGGCTTGGTAATGGTATCGCTTACTAAATTTATTTCCATATTCTAAAAACTATATCTTATTTTTGCATCTCAAAACTAGTAAAATTATTTAGAAGCCACTCCTGCTATCCGTTATAATCTTTTTTGAAAACGACTTTTTTTGTAAAAAGAAAAAAGAGCTTCCTGCGGTCGCTTTTTTTCTCTAACAAAAAACAGTCCTTTTCAAAAAAAGGATTTCCACTATTATCAGGGCTAAAAAGCGGTAATCTAAATAATTTTCGACACAAAACTACTATAATTTATGACAACTACCGAACAAATAAAAGGTATTGTAGAGCGCCTTGGTGCGTTGAGGAGGTATCTTTGACGTTGATGCCAAATTAATTGAAATCACTAACGAAGAAGAAAAAACGTTAGCACCAGATTTTTGGAACAATCCTAAAGAAGCCGAAATCTATGTCAAAAATCTTCGCTCCAAGAAAAAATGGGTAGAAGACTACAATAA